>DSDZ01000320.1 GCA_011048475.1 Bacteroides sp.
ACTCTGCCGATAACCAGCATTACTGCTTCACGATTTGAATGATTTTTGACGTATCCTTCATGACGATCCGGATGAAATAGAAGCCGGGATGCAGCCCTGTCATGTTCATTTCGAGCCGGTCCGGACCTGTGACCACCGAAGCGGCCGGATGAGCCATGCCCGACATATCATAAAGCGTGATCATCTCATATGATCCCAGATCCTTCCCGGCCAGATAAAGGATTCCCCTGACAGGATTCGGATAGACCATGATGTCATCTGTATCGCGCAAATCTTCGTCTGAGGTCCCGGTGTTATCCGAAGCAGATTTTTTGAGTGACGAGCTGCATTTTGTGGAGCCGGAATTTGCATTGGCCGCACTGGAAACCTTTCGGTCCTCATCCCGGCTTGACACGGTCCACGAGAGTTCACCGCCGTCGAAATAAACCCTGAAATTGCCCCCGCCCGGAACAAACAACGTGGGCTGTTCGTCCGAATTTTCCCGGTCAATGCCGCTGCCGGTCAGGTTGTTATCCGGACCGACCGGGATATAGACAGGCGCGTCATTCTCATTCATATATTCGAAATTGGCAATGAAGTAACCGGGCGCGATCTCCTGGATGCAATTCAGCACAGGCCTGACGGCCCTTGTCCCCGGACCGTAAGGATTCACATGCAACACGCCTGTTTCGGTAACAAAATAATAATTGTCCCCGGCAGGCAGCGGTGTGATTGTACAGATTCCCGCGGATTCTTCCGAGGCAGCATCATAGGGGATGCCATCGGTATCCCTCAGGACCGTGTAATGTTCCTCCACGGTATCGCCTTCAATGACGCCCTGGTAGATGAACAGAATTTCCGGGAGCGGATCGCCCTCGTTAATATATAGGAACGGATCCACAGGGGTCACCAGGATCTCTTTCGGGAAGATATCGGCAGTTGTTACAGCCTCTGTGCCGGTCAGATAGTTCCATGCATCCGGCCCCTGAAGTGATATTCCGGAGATGGTCACGGTTTTGTTCTCACCCGCATTCTTATCTTCAAAAAGCGCAGAACCATGCACTATTTCAAATTCATCGCCCGGGTGACGGTCATCGGAGAAGATGACCGAAGCTTCCGCCGTTCCATCATATACCTTGTCCTCAGCAGTTACACCAACATTCAGCGGGGCCCTGTGGATGGTCAGCATTCCCAGTTCGTAAGATATTTCAAAATTGTTTGAGAGGAAGGTCCCGGGAACGATCCAGTGCTTCCCTGCGATGGTCCCTGTAATAAAGCTGATGGGACTTAAGACAGGATCCTCCGGAGGTGTCTCAATATCCGTGGCATCAAAAACCAGGATGGTCCCTGAATTGCTTGTCTCATTGATCGTTGAACCGTTCACCATGGGGATGTCACTGGAAAGGGGTTCTCCGTTCACCAAAGCAACACCCCTCACCACGGCCAGCCCGTTGACCAGGGCGATCCCGTTATTCACCGTGACATTTTCGTAAATGGTCGTCCCGTCGGGCAGCACGGTTCCGGCGGCAGTCTTCAGGGCCTGCCCGTCAATGCCTGGCAATCCGTTTACCAGCGCAACCCCGCGTACACTGGGAATGCTTCCATTCACCAGGGCAGTCCCGCTCGCCAGGAAATTCATGTTCTCCAGTTTCACCACATCTTCCCCCGAACCTGCTTCATTGACCAGGGCGATCCCGTTCACAAAGGCAAGTCCCCTGGTCAGTGCAGTGCCATTGACAAGCGCAACTCCCCTTGTGAACGTCAAGCCGTTCACAAGTGCGATCCCATCCAGTACCGTTCCATCCTCCCTGACCAGGTCCACCTCGCCACCGGTTACTATTACTTCAAGGCTGCCCACCGAGACCATTCCGTTCACAAGTGCGATCCCGTTGACCAGGGCGACCCCCCTGACATTGGGGATCCCGTTCGTTACGGGGATTTCCAGGCCATTTACCAGGGCTGTGCCTCTGGTGATGAACTGGCTGTTTACAAGGGCGACTCCTCTCAGGACCGCGATCCCGTTGACCAGTGCAACCCCGTCGGAAGGGACAGTCTCCCCGTCAATGGTGGTGAGACCGTCCTCAACCCTGATCTCCTGTCCGTTCACAAGGGCAATGCCATCGACCAGGGGGATCCCGTTTTCCACCGGGACCTTGTTGACCAGGGCGATACCGTTCAATGCCGTGATGTACCCTTCCTCGAAGGCGACCTCATCCCCGTTCACAAGAGCGATCCCGCTGACGATCTCGCTCATGCTTACAAAGGGCAGGCCGTTGACCAGGTTGATCCCGTCTGCCAGTGCACCTTCCCCTGAAAAGGGTTCTCCGGACACATACACCGTGGTGCCTGCATCATCAACATCCACACGCACATCCACACCATTCACAAGGGCGAGCCCCCTGGTGAGGGTCACACCGTTTACAAGGGCCACTCCCCTCAGAAGGGGGATTCCGTTGACCAGTGCAATCCCGTTGACCAGGGCGACCTGATCACTGAGTGCATTTCTGTGTTCTGATTCAACATTGTTCAGGATCGCGTCCGAATCTTCGATTACCAGGACAGTATCCGTGATTTCGTATTCAAACGCAATCCCCCCATCCGGCAATTCCTCACCGTACATCATTTCCAGATCCATGGGTGTGATCTTCAGGGCCAGTTTCTCCACGGTGAGACTCCCGTGTACGAATTCAATGTTGTATTTTTCCGTGATCGCCTGGTCCAGCTCCCGGATGCTCCCGTCCAGTTCCGGATCCAGGGTGGCAGTGATGAGATATTCCCCTGCATCAAAGGTTGATACGGCCGGCAGGGTATAGGTGAGTCCGGACAATCTTTCTGCCTCATCCTCGAGAACGACACCGTTTGAAACCGCTTCCTCCAGGGTAAGGGTATCCTCCGCTGCGGTCACCACCGCAATCGTTGCAGTAAACTCAGGGAATACTTCTCCATATTTTTTAGTAACACTGTTGGCTGTAATGACAATGGTCTGCCTGATCGGATCTGAAAAATAAGCAGCCTCCGAAAAACCACCGTCCAGTCCGCTTGGCGAGATCTCAGGTGTATAAGCCTGGATCATGGGATTACCCAGAAATCCAGGGTGCTCCACGTGGATGGTCTGTTCATCTTCCACCGTAACGCCCTCCTCCAGGGATTCACCCCTGAAGTAGATCCGGGTCTCCTCTGTGAAAAAATCCCCTTTGACTGTGAACGAGAGCGGATCCAGCGACTCGCCGGGAAGTCCTCCGTCAGGATCAGGTATCAGATTTTCAACCGCCGGAGCCGGATTGGCAAAGGTCCGTATGACCCGGTCGGCCTGTATGAATCCTGAACCGGATACGGGATCCGGACCGGGATCTTCCATATCAAGGGCCGTATTCCCTAAAAGTGACCGAATCCCTTCAGGGGTAAGAGGGGATTCGGGATCAAAGGTCGATTTTGCCTCCATGATCAGCGAGGCGACAGCAGCAGCATGCGGAGATGCTGCCGATGTACCGAAAAAATTGGGATACCCGTCGGCATCCCCTTCCCAGTCACCGTTCCCGAGGTCAACAGTCGTGTTTACCCCGTTCGGGGCCGTGATGTCGGGTTTGTCCCTGAGGATCCCATTTACGGCAGTACCGCCTGTCGAAGAAAAGGACATGATCACGGGTGCATCGTATTCACCGGGACTGTACACAGGATTTTTGTCATACCTGACAGCTCCGACAGCAATGGTCCCGGCCGCATTCGGGTGACCCACAATGGTTGAAGTGCCCTGTTCGTACTCGAGCATTTCGAACAATTCCCCGCCGCGGAAGAGGATATACTTGAAAGAGACCGGTACATCTGGTCCGCTGGCCCTGGAAACAACCAAATTGGCAACCACTTCTCCTCCCGATACGGAAAACGGAACGACCTCGATGGGAAACCCTCCGGTGTTCACCCGGTTGAATCCCAGAAGGGCCGATCCTGTCTGATCGGTCAGGAAGATATCCAGGTCGGTTGTGGTTGTAACCTGGTCGGGATCGGAGCCGTCATCCCACTGCATGACCAGCATGTACGTGCCCTCCTGAAGAGCGATGAGCTGGAAAATGTCCCCGCCGCTGAAATCATGTGCCTCTCCGGTTATCGTCGGGGGCGCTTCGGCAGGGTTGAATACCCCGGTATACGAATGGTCGCCAAAATTTCCGGCCGAAGAGAAGAATGTAACACCTTCACTGACAACCTTATCAATGGATTTGGAAATGACTCCGTCCCGGAAAAACGGTTCGGTGATATACGAAATATCGTCCACAATGATGTCACATCCGGCTGCCGCCAGTTCCCCGATACCATCGGCCATATCCTTTTCGCCGAGGTAGCCGGTCCTGAACGCCAGTGCAGCTCCCGGGGCAATATCATGCACAATCTGCAGCATGGCCCTCCCTTCATCGGAGAGGGTCCCGTAGGTCGGAATGATGTCTTTGATGACTTGTACTTCAGACAGATATCCGTTCGGATTTGCCGGTCCGGGCAGGTCCCCGTTCCTGATATCCTCTTCTGCCTTCTGTTTTGAGTTATAGCTGTTGGACAGAACACCGATCTTTGTTCCTGAACCATCCACATCATAGCCCAGCCGCACAAAGTCAGAACGCATGGCGCGGTCGCCCTGGCTGTTCACCAGTCCTGTCGCAGGCACGCTGTAGTTCCCGATTCCGGGATACACTGGTCTTGCATAATTCAGGGAAGAAAGATCATTCAGCATCAGGAGGTTTGAAATTCCGATCCAGCCTGTGGCACGCTGGATCCCCGGATCTCCTGTCTCCAGTCGAAACCCCAGGCCATTCAGGCTGTTTATCATGTCATTGAACTGATCTTTCCCGGCCACTGCTTCGATGAGCACCTCATCCCCGCTGATCTGGAAAATATCATCTGAAACTCCCGTGAATCCGGCAGGATCAAAGCTGTACGTTTCATAAAGCGAGGTAAGTTCAGCCCCGATCTTTGATTCATACACCTTGCCTCCTTCCGGGGGAGAGTAATAGGGGATGATATTCAGACCCAGGTAATCGCGGCAGTGGTTGGAATTGATATCGGCATCCGTGGTCTTGATCTTGCCGTTCGGCAATGTGACCGTCCACTGAACCCTGTCCCTGGAATCAAATTCCTGGCTGAAAGCTTTTTCCTGAAAACCGGGGGGGAATGTGCTGATACCGTATTTTTTTGATTGGCCATGGTTATAGGTGACCACACTTCCTGATTCATCCACTGAAATCGTCCTGTTTCCTGGATTCTCATATCCGAAATGGGCGATGAATTTTCCATCACCGATGTACTCCACGCAGGAAACGGCAATATTGAATTCATTTTTTTTCTGCGCAGTTAAATTGACAGAGATGAGGAAGATAAGGATGATGAAACAAAAGGTTGAAACTTTGAAATAACTGCGAAATGCTGGAGGATTCTTTGGCATGAGGTTTGATTTAGGGAAATATGTTCCCGTTCTTCAGAGTACTAAAAATGAACGGTGTAACAATATTCCGAAAAAATAAGCCCGGATTTTGTTAAAGAAATCCTAAATAATCCCTCACATCCGGCAGCCGATACGCTCGCGTAGTTCACGACTGAACACCCGGGAGTCACCGTTTACCGATAAAACCTGTCCGGATACCGATTAGCCCTGGGATCGCCGCTTCAGTGATATTAGTTTTGCTGTATGATCCTGTGGATCCTCATATCGCTGTTCGTCCTGTTCATCACATGGATCCTGCTCGTACCGGTGATCCTTTTTCTCCATACGGAGAGCAACAGCTATATGGTGAGCCTCCCCGGTATATTCAGGGTGGCGGTGGTTCCTTCGGATGAGCTGTTTCACATCAGAGGCCGGGCCTTTTTTATCCCTTTCCGGTACCATCCATTCCGGCAAAGGAGGAGAAAAAAGAAAAAAGAAACAGTTAAAGCAAAGGAAACCGAAAAACCTGCGAAACCTGCGAAAAAAAGGTGGACCGGGAAAACTGCCGGGGGCATCCGATTGGGGATTGATCTGCTGCGGTCGGTCCGGATCAGGAGGTTGTACCTGGATATGGACACGGACGATTTTATGTTGAACGCATGGCTGGTCCCCGTGTTTTCCCTTGTAAACTCGGATCACATACAACTGAAGGCGAATTTCACGGGGAATATGTCACTTCTTCTTGATCTGAGGATACGCCTCGGGTCCATGCTTTACACATTTATCAGATATAAGATCAGATCTATTTATTAACCTTTTTTAAATCATACGAAAATGGACAATAACATTAACATCGAAGCATTGCTGGATAAGGTATCCGGTCATGTGAAAGAGCTTGCCAGAACGGAAACCGTCCTGGGTGAAGAATTCAAAATCGGTGAATTTACCTGCAGGCCCGTAATCAAGGTGGGAACCGGATTCGGAAGCGGGCTCGGAAGCGGAGAGGAACCCAAAAGCAAAAACAAAGGATCGGGCGGAGGAGCAGGAGCCGGGATCGGTATCGTTCCCCTGGGATTCCTTGTCGCCAAAGGAGATGAGATCTCCTTCATCCCGGTGGACAAGAAAACAGCCCTTTCCACCCTGTTCGAAAAGGTACCGGACCTGGTGGAAAAGATGGCCGATATGAAAGCCGGGGAGAAAGGGAAGGAAGCAAAGAAAGAAAAGGAGGAGAAGAAATAATTCTTTCACCCGGAATGATTTAGACCCCGGTTCAAAGCCGGGGTTTTTGCATTTCTTAGATTTATATGCCCCCTGCCAGAACCTGTGGTAATCCTGTACAACAGGGTTCTAAACACCCTGGGATGCAAGGGAAGTGTTGCTGCAGAGCCGGAATGACCGGCTGGTGGAAATCAAAGGGAAGATGAGGTTAGGATCCGTGCAATACCCTAATCGTCTATCATATCCGTTATCTTGCCGATGGCATAAAGCGGAAGGTTTATCATCCATTCACCCCTTCTGAAATCTGACATAGAGGTCCTGATCGCTGTAGCAGGGGAGAATTTCTGAGAATATACTTTCAGGCTTTTTGCCTTCAGGTTTTCTTCTGCTTTTACTTCAACAGGGATCACTCTGCCGTTGTGCTGGATCAGGAAGTCTATTTCGGAGGTTGATCTCTCCGCAGACCAATAATATACAGGCAGGCCTGGAATGGTTTTTAACTGCTGCAACACGTATTGTTCTGTCAGGGCGCCTTTAAATTCCCCGAAAATCACATTTCCTTCCAGCAAGGTCCGCGGATCAACATCCCCCATGGCACAGAGGAGTCCTGCATCGGTAATAAAAAGCTTGAAAGCACTGATGTCCTGGTAGGCTTTTAAAGGTATACCCGGCTTCGATACCCTGAATACCTGGTGGACCAGGCCGCTGTCAACAAGCCATGACAAAGCTATTTCATAGTCTTTCGACCTTGCGCCCGGTTTGAGTGCATTGTAGATGAATTTTTTGTTCTCTTTGGCCAGCTGTGCAGGAATTGAATTCCATAACATCCTGATGCGTGGGGCAACTTCCGGGGGTGCGTGCTTGGAGAAATCATTCTCATACGCAATAAGTATATTCTTCTGGACATCGCGTACCTCCCGGAGATCGTTCTTTTTACCGTGGGTCAATACTGCTTCCGGCATACCCCCGACATAATAATAACTTCGCAGATGCTGAATGAGTTTTATTCTGAAATTCCTGATTAAATCCCATTCTTCACTCAGGATGAGATCAGCAAGAGATTGGTGGCCCAAACCCCGCAGAAACTCTTCAAAGTTAAGGGGAAACAGATCCAGGAACTCAACCATACCCACAGGAAAAGAGACATTTCGCTGAGTTGCCATACCCAGCAGTGAACCGGCTGAAATAATGTGATAATGAGGGGCGTTTTCGTGAAAATATTTGAGTGAGGTGACTGCTCCTTCAGCTTCCTGTATTTCATCGAAAATGATCAATGTTTTACCAGGTTCTACGGGAACTCCCGTTTCAATCCTTACTGCAGCAATGATCCGCTGTACATCATAATCTTCGGCAAAAAGGTTCCGCAGGGGTTTCGAGCTCTCAAAATTTATATATGCAGTATGCTGGTATTGTCTGGCCGCAAACTCTTTCATCAACCACGTCTTGCCAACCTGTCTGGATCCTCTGATAATTAGCGGTTTACGGTCTGGATTCGACTTCCATTTTTCCAGTTCCCTCATTGCGTATCTTTCCATGATTATGGAGATTGCTACATTTATTTAAATGTAAAATTAGTAAAATACGCATTAATTCAAATGTTGTCTTGCATAATTATACATTTTATCAAATGTATAATTGCATATTTCAGCATTAATTCAAATGATAATGTTAATTTTTTCGGGTACCCTGACAAGATCCAATTGCCTTCGCTTCCTATAAGACCATGGTCATTG
>DSDZ01000163.1 GCA_011048475.1 Bacteroides sp.
CCTATTTCAGTATGGAATTCGGCCTGCACAATTCGCTCAGCACCTACTCAGGCGGACTGGGCCTGCTGGCCGGTGATTACCTGAAAGAGGCCAGCGATTACAATCTCAGCATGATCGGGGTCGGCCTGCTTTACCGTTACGGATATTTCCGGCAGTTGATTTCGGCTGGCGGGGAACAGGTGGCGCAGAGTGATCCGCAGGATCTGTCCAGGCTTCCGGTCACACCGGTCAGGGATGAAGCGGGTAACTGGAAAAGCATACAGATCGTCCTGCCGGGAAGAACCCTGCACGCAAGAATTTGGAAGGTTCAGGTGGGAAGGGTTCCGCTCTATCTCCTGGATACCGATTATGAGGCCAACCAGGCGGATGACAGGACCATCACCCATAACCTGTATGGCGGAGACAACGAGAACCGGCTGAAACAGGAGATCCTGCTCGGTATCGGGGGGATCAGGGCGCTGCGCACCATCGGCGTTGAGACCGACCTGTATCACTGCAACGAAGGGCATGCAGCCTTTATCGGTCTGGAGAGGCTCAGGGAATATATCCAGACTGAGAACATGACCTATCCCGAGGCCATGGAGGTGGTGCGGGCATCCAGCCTTTTCACCACGCATACGCCGGTCCCGGCAGGACACGATTCGTTTGATGAGGATTTGATGCGCAAATACGTGGCTCATTATCCGGAACGGCTGAAGATCACCTGGAACCAGTTCATGAACCTGGGGAGGTACCATCCGAACAACAAGGATGAGAAGTTTTCAATGAGTGTGCTGGCGGTAAAGCTCTCACAGGAAGTGAACGGAGTCAGCAGGATTCACGGAAAAGTGACCAGGAAGCTGTTCACCGGATTGTGGCCGGGTTACCTGACGGAGGAACTGCACATCGGCCATGTCACCAACGGGGTGCATCTTCCCACCTGGCTTTCGCCGGAGTGGAAGAAACTCTACCAGAAGACTTTCGGGGATGATTGTTTTTCAAGGCAGGAAGAGCGGCTCATGTGGGATAAGATCAAGTTCGTGTCCGACCGGGATATCTGGGACCTGAAATGCGAAGAGCGGGAGAAGCTCATTAATTACATCAAGGAGCGGTTCACCCTGGGTTCCTCCAGGATCATGGACAATCCCGGTCAGATGCTGGAGATTGCCCATGCCCTGAACAAGGATGCGCTGACCATCGGTTTTGCCAGGCGCTTTGCCACCTATAAGAGGGCCCACCTGCTCTTCAGGGATCTGGACCGGCTCGCGGAGATCGTGAACAATCCGGACAGGCCCGTCCAGTTCGTTTTTGCGGGGAAGGCGCATCCAAGGGACATTCCGGGACAGGATCTGATCAAGATGATCGTGTCGGTCTCGAAAAAACCTGAATTCCTGGGGAAGATCGTGTTTCTCCAGAATTACAACATCAGGCTGGCCAAGCGGCTGATCCAGGGAGTGGATGTCTGGCTGAACACCCCGACAAGACCCCTGGAGGCGTCCGGAACCAGCGGCGAGAAAGCGGTGATGAACGGGACCATGCACTTCAGTGTCCTGGACGGTTGGTGGGCCGAGGGCTACCGTGCCGATGCGGGCTGGGCGCTGCCAATTGACCGCTCATTCGATAACCAGGAACTCCAGGATGAGCTGGATGCCGAACGGATCTATTCCATCCTGGAAAATGATGTGATCCAGAAGTTTTACCAGCGGAACGAGGAGGACATTCCGGAGGACTGGATCGGCATGATCAGGAACACAATCGCCCATGTGGCTCCGGAATTCACCATGAACAGGATGCTCCATGATTACCTGGACCGCTTTTACCTGAAACTGTACGCCCGGACCTTAAAAATCAAGGAGAAGGACTACCGGCTCTCCAAGGAGCTGGCACACTGGAAACACAGGATCCTGACCCACTGGAAGAACATCAGGGTGGTGGAGCATGAATTCCCGGATGTGACCAGGGAAGAGTTCAAGGTGGGCGAGACCTATTCCGGGAAGGTGGTGCTGGATCTGGACGGGCTCACCCATAAGGAGATCGGTGTGGAAGTGGTGCTTGTCAACAGTGCCCGGAGTGATGCGGAGTCTGTTTTCAGGGGGACGGTCGATTTCAAATGCTCCAGGCATGAGGGATCGATCGCTGAGTACACCTTTTCCCAGCATGTGAACGAAACCGGATTGTTCGATATCGGGTTCCGGATCTATCCCAAACACGACCTGCTGCCCCACAGGATGGATTTCCCGCTGGTGCGCTGGATCTAGACCGGACGAAGGACCGGGGTTTACCTGACCCGCGGGGTTTTCATCCGCTGAAGGACGATCCCGGTCCGTGACGGAAGGTACAGTTTCAGGTTTTGTTTCAGGCCGAAAGACCGCTCGACCATGGAGCGGTAGGTCATGGAACAGTCAAACCTTCCGAATCCGCCGAACCCGGGCGAATCGGTGCAGAGGACCGGTTTGAATTTCCCAGCATCCACCGCCAGTCCGTAATCGGTGTATGAGTGAGCGGGGTGGAAGTTAAACACGAAGAGCAGGCCCTTCCGCTCGAATGCGATCACCATGTCGCCCTGGTCGGTTTTCACATGACTGCAGTGTGCCCTGTAGATCTCCGATCGCCTGATCAGGTGGATCATCTCCCTGTCGAAGTCCGACAGGAAATGGTACTTCAGTTCTTTGTTCTCCATGAGGCTCCACTGCCTGCGGGCATATTTATAGGACCAGTTGTTCCCTTCACGGGGGAAATCGATCCATTCGGGGTGACCGAATTCATTCCCCATAAAGTTAAGGTACCCGTTCCCGGCTGTCCCCGCGGTGATCAGCCGGATCATCTTATGCAGGGCGATCCCCCGGTCCACCAGCAGGTTCTGGGAGGCCTTGTCCATGTGCCAGTACATCTCCTTGTCGATCAGCCGGAAGATGATGGTCTTATCACCCACCAGCGCCTGGTCGTGGCTTTCGGCATACCCCACCGTTTTTTCATCGGCCCGCTTGTTGGTCAGCTCATGGTAGATCTGCTGCATGTTCCACTGCTCGTCGGCGCGTTCCTTGATCGTCTTGATCCAGAAGTCCGGCGTTCCCATGGCCAGCCGGTAGTTGAATCCCACACCCCCCGATTCGATCGGTGCGGCCAGGCCGGGATAGCCACTCATGTCCTCGGCAACGGATACTGCCCCGGGACGGATTTCCTGGATCATCTTGTTGGCAAGGGAGAGATAGGTAATGGCATCTTCATCCTGTCCCCCGTCAAAATAAAAATCATAACTGGTGAAATCCTTTCCCAGTCCGTGGTCGTAATACAGCATGCTGGTTACCCCGTCAAACCTGAACCCGTCGAACCGGAATTCCGTGAGCCAGTAGTTTACGTTGGAGAGCAGGAAATGAAGCACTTCGTTCTTTCCGTAATCGAAGCAGAGCGAATCCCATGCCACATGAAACCGCCTGTCGCCCCGGTGAAAGAACTGCCCCGGATCCCCGTCGAACCTTCCGGGTCCCTCCACCTCGTTGCGGACGGCATGCGAATGCACGATGTCCATGATCACCGCCATCCCGCGGCCGTGCGCTTCATCGATCAGGGCTTTCAGTTCGCCGGGAGTGCCGAACCTGGAACTGGGGGCGAAAAAACTTGACACGTGGTATCCGAAAGAGCCGTAATAAGGGTGCTCCTGAATGGCCATTAGCTGGAGCGTATTGTACCCCGCCTCGGCCACGTGGGGCAGGATCTTTTCCCTGAACTCCGTGTAGGTTCCCACATTATATTCTTCGGTGGCCATGCCCACATGGGCCTCATAGATCAGGGGCTGGAATCCTGCCAGGTCAGGAAGGGGATACTTCCATTCAAAGGGCTTTGCCGGCATCCAGAGCTCCGCATCGAAAACCTTCGTACCGGGGTCCTGCACCACCCGGTTGCACCAGACGGGAATGCGCTCTCCTTCGCCCCCTTCCCACCTGACCAGCAGTTTGTAACGGTCCCCGTGATTGATCATGTGTTCGGGAAGCCGGATCTCCCAGTTCCCATGTTCCTGTCTCTCAAATCGATATTTATCACTGACCTTCCATTGATTGAACGAACCCATCAGGAAGATGTCCGTGGCATTGGGTGCCCACTCCCGCATGACCCACCCGCCGTCCGATCTGTGTAATCCGAAGTAGAGGTGACCGCTGGCAAACGATTGCAGCCTGCCTGAGTTGCCCACCAGCTCTTTTTCCTTTGCGGCAACCCGCTCGTAGCGCCTCCTGATCACCTGGCCGTAGGGCTCCAGCCAGGGATCGTTTTTGATCAGATCGAGAACCTTCATGTCGGCAGTGTGTTTTATAAAAAATTAATGCACTCTAAAATTATTTAAATTTGTGCACTTAATCAGATTTTGCCAAATGAAAGTAAACCGGATCGACGAATCCTTCACCGCCACCCGGCCGGTGGTCACCATCGGGATCTTCGACGGGGTTCACACAGGCCACCAGTTCATCCTGGACCGGCTGAAGGAGGAAGCTTGCGATCACCGGGGAGAATCGACCGTGGTGACCCTCTGGCCCCATCCCAGGATCGTACTGAACAAGGATATCCGGGATTTCAGACTGCTGCATTCGCAGGAGGAGAAGATCAGGGAACTTGGCCGGAGGGGGATCGACCGGCTGGTCGTTGTTCCATTCGACAGGGAGGTGGCCGCCCTTTCGGCATGCGATTTTGTGGTGAAATACCTGGTTGAAAAAATCGGCGTGGAAGTGCTGGTCATGGGGTATGACAACAAGTTCGGGCATCAGAGAAAAGGGGATGCGGAGCAGCTGGCACAGTGTGGCGGGACCCATCATTTCCGGACCGTTCAGCTGCCCGAGCTGGCCGGGGAGGGGAAGGTCAATTCCACAATCATCCGGAATGCCCTGGAACAAGGGGAGCTGGAGAAGGCCAGAAGTCTGCTCGGTTACCATTATTACCTGACCGGGAACATCGTGGGGGGCAAGCGCATCGGAAGGAGGTACGGATTCCCGACAGCCAATGTGGAGCCGCAGGATCCCTGCAAGCTGATCCCCATGGAGGGCGTGTACGCGGTCAGGGTTGAACTGAAGGGGAACAACCACAAGGGGATGCTGAATATCGGATACAGGCCCACCTTTGACACAGCCCCGGTGCTGAAAACCATCGAGACACACATTTTTGATGCATCGGGGGATTTCTACGGTGAACAGGTGGTGATCCACTTCATACAGCGGATCAGGGATGAGATGAAATTCAGCGGAATTGACGAACTGAAGCGTCAGCTAGATCAGGACAGGATCCGTGCAGATAAAATCCTGGAGGGGGATTGGGCCTAGGGGAGCCGGAGCGGCGGATCAGCCATTTCGCTGGCATATCTTCCGGGAAAAATGTATTTTTGCAGACGATCCTTCGGGAAGCGGAACCGCGGGCTCAATAAAAAAACCAATTCTCATGGAAACGATGACATACAGGGAAACACTCCCTTACAAGGTGGCGGACATCAAACTGGCTGAATTCGGAAGAAAGGAGATGGAGATCGCCAAAAAGGAAATGCCGGGACTGATGGCCATCCGGAACAAATACGAGAAAGAGCAACCACTGAAGGGTGCCAGGATCACCGGGTCGCTGCACATGACCGTGCAGACGGCGGTCCTGATCGAAACCCTGGCTGCCCTGGGAGCCGATGTGAGGTGGGCCAGCTGCAACATTTTCAGTACCCAGGACCACGCGGCCGCAGCCATAGCAGCAAGCGGCATCCCCGTCTTCGCCTGGAAAGGGGAGACCCTGGAGGAGTACTGGTGGTGCACGGCCCAGGCACTGAGTTTCCCGGGCGGCAAAGGTCCCCATCTGATCGTGGATGACGGGGGCGACGCCACCCTGATGGTGCACAAGGGGTATGCGGCAGAGGACGATCCCTCCCTCCTGGATGCAAAACCTTCCAACAGGGAGGAGAAGGCGATCCTGGACACTCTGAAGGGGATCCGGCTGGAAGATACTGGCCGCTGGCACAGGATCGTTCCCGGGATGAAAGGAGTCTCAGAAGAGACCACCACAGGAAACCACCGGCTCTACCAGATGAAGGCACAGGGACGCCTGCTTTTCCCGGCCATTAATGTGAACGACTCGGTGACCAAGTCCAAATTTGACAACCTGTACGGCTGCAGGGAATCACTGGCAGACGGGATCAAGCGGGCCACGGATGTGATGATCGCGGGAAAGGTGGTTGTGGTGGCCGGTTACGGGGATGTGGGAAAAGGATGCGCCCATTCCATGAAATCGTACGGGGCCAGGGTCATTGTCACCGAGATCGATCCCATCTGCGCGCTGCAGGCAGCCATGGAAGGTTTCGAGGTCACCACGATGGAGGAGGCCATCAAAGAAGGGAACATCTTTGTCACCGCCACCGGGAATACGGATGTGATCACGGCCGAATACATGGCCCGGATGAAGGACCAGGCCATCGTCTGCAACATCGGCCATTTCGACAACGAAATCCAGGTGGACCGGCTGATGGAGTGGCCGGGGGTTAAGCGGGTGAACATCAAACCACAGGTGGACAAGTTCATCTACGATGACGGACACGCCATTTTCCTGCTTGCCGAGGGCAGGCTGGTCAACCTGGGCTGTGCCACCGGACATCCTTCCTTCGTGATGAGCAATTCCTTTTCCAACCAGGTCCTGGCCCAGATAGAATTGTGGAAGAACGATTACAACATTGATGTGTATATGCTTCCCAAGTACCTGGATGAGGAGGTGGCCCGCCTCCATCTTGAACAGCTGGGTGTGAAACTGACCACCCTGACCGACAAGCAGGCGGAATATATCGGGGTGAAGAAGGAAGGCCCCTTCAAGCCCGATCACTACAGGTACTGAGCCGGTCAGTTATAAATATGCAGCACATCCCCGCTGAGGGATGCGTTGTATTCCACGAGCGGATACCTGGCGGGACCCGAGTTGGGTTCCCCCCCGTTCATCAACAGGTAGGTGGACCCGCAGACGGGGCATTCAAAAACACCGAAAAAGGTGGGATCCTCCACAACTGCGGCATCGTGCTCAGGCCACAGGGTGCAGGTCCGGTCGTACGCATGGAATACCAGATCGGACTCCCTGTAGATGAGGATCCCGTTCACTCCGCCGTCAATCACCTTGGTGTTCCCGATCCCCAGGTCTGCCAGGTCGGCATAGAGCAGGAGGTAGATATCAAACTCCACATAGGGGATCAGTTCACCGCGGTTGGTTTCGCATGAGGGAAGGAGAAACCACAGGAAAATCCACGGAAGCATGTTTTTAAAAGACATCCTCATATCACGCATCGGCCGGACAATTTACAAAAATCGCCGGTTTTTTGTAATTTAACTCATGAAAACCATTAATATTGTATGAGGAAAACCAGATGGAAGGAGATTTTGACATAGGGATCATCCTGTATGTGGTCATCACACTGGTGGCGGTGCTGATGGGCGTACTGGGAAAGAAAAAGAAACCGGCTGCTGCAGGTAAATCCTCCGGGAAACAAACCGGGGATGATTTTTTGAGGAACCTGGAACGGGCATTCAACATGGGCCGCGAAGAGGAAGAGGAGGTGTTCGTGGAACCGGAAAGGGAGACCGGCACGCGGGAAAGTCTGACGGACATGCGTGAAAGGGCCGCCAGGATGAAGAAGGAGCGAAAGGAGGAGGCGGAAAGCAGGACCTCGGGACTCTGGGAAGAGCACGAACGCCTCCACAGGGCAGAACGTGACGGAAGAGCTGCCGTATCGGGCGGGATCGAGGCGTATAGCGAGGATGAGATCCGAAGAAGCATTGAAGGTGATGCCGCATTCGGGATTGAAGGGGTACCGGTGTTTTCCGGAGTACAGGAGCCGGCCGATCAGCTGCAGGTGATCGAGTTGGGGGAATTTGAAGGGTCCGATTATTTTGACATTGTCAGGGATTTTGATGCGACCACGGCGGTGATCTATTCGGCAGTCATCAACCGCACTGAATATTAATTATTTTTTATAACTTTGTACTCAAAGAGTTCCGGAACATGCGGGATTCTTTTTGTTTTTATAATGTTTAAGGAGGAATTTCCAATGGCACAAGCTTCTTACATGACGGAAGAGGGTCTTGCCAACTTGAAAAAAGAGCTGGACCATCTCGTTTCTGTGGAACGTCCGGCTATTTCTATTCAGATAGCGGAAGCCAGGGACAAAGGCGATTTGTCCGAAAATGCTGAATATGCAGCTGCAAAAGAAGCTCAGGGACTGCTGGAGATGAAGATCGCCAGGCTGGAGAACCTGGTTGCCAGTGCGAGGATCATTGACGAGTCAAAAATTGACACCTCCCAGGTGCAGATCCTCAACAAAGTGAAGATCAAGAA
>DSDZ01000530.1 GCA_011048475.1 Bacteroides sp.
AGGGAAAGGTCTTCCTTTCCCACACCAACTCGTCGATGGTGTTCCCGATCAGGCCCAGGGCTGCAAATTCCCATTCAGCCTCAGTGGGGAGCCTGTACTTGGGAAGCAGGTAACCATCCTCCATGGTGACCAGCCTGGATTCCACATTGGGATTAAGGCTCGGGATCGGATCAATGATGTTGGGGGTGTAGATCCCGTAGATATATGCCTCCGTGTTGAAATTCCTTTCATCCTGCTGGTCGGTGGACAGTTCGATGTGACCGATGTCCACAAGGATTTTCTCGTTCACACGGTCGGTCCGCCACAGGCAGTAATCATTGGCCTGCAGCCAGTTCACACCCACCACCGGGTATTCGTTGAAGGAAGGATGCCTGAAGTAATACTCCACGTACGGCTCATTGTATGCCATGGGATCCCTCCAGACAAGGGTGTCGGGAAGTGCCGCATTTACCACCTGGGGATTGTTCATTCCGAATACGCGGCTCAGCCAGTGGATGTACTCCCGGTAATCCACATTCCTGATCTCGGTAATGTCCATGTAAAATGAACTGACTGTCACCCTGCGGGGCATGTTGTCCCACTCATACATCACATCATCCTGCACCCTGCCCATGGTAAATGTTCCACCTTCGATCAGTGTAAGTCCGGGTCCGGTCTCCTGCTCTGCCGCCGTCCTCACTTCAAACCCACCGTTCTCGGGATCATTGTATTCCCATCCGGTGGTGGTGGAAACCTTACCGGAAGAGGTGACATCCTTGCTGCCACATCCCCATGCGACCAGTACCGCAAGTAAAACCGGGGTCAGTCTCATGATCATTTTCATTCGTATAGATTTTTAATTTGAAATTCCAAGTTCACATGAACCAGTCCGTTTTTTCTTCTCACAAACTTAACTAAATTTTAGGACATTTTATTGCCCTCCGTTTCGTTGATTTATAAAGGTTTTCAAAAATTATCACCAACGATATTTCATGCGCTCCCATGCTCGGGATATGCAGATCGGGGGGTGATAATTTGGCATCGTAGCTGTACCGGAACCGGAAGGGACCGCTGCCGTAACCCGCGGAGAAGATCAGGGTCCCGTAGGAGAACATCAGATCCTGCCGGAACCATATCCCGCCGATGACGCCTTTGAAAAAGACCTCCAGGCCGTAGTTCATCTGTTGATAAATATCCTGCTGCATGAAAACGATCTGGGGTGACAGCTGCAGCATCTCCGTGCCGAACCTTCTTTCGTACACCGGGATCATGGCGCCCGCATGCGCGGTAAACTTCCTGAAGATCCGGGTGTTGGGGTCCTCCGAAGGGGAGCCGTAGGGCTGCAGCAGGTGGTGGACCGCAAATCCGCCGAAGAAGTTCCTGTAAAAGGCGGCCGTCCCCACCGAAAAATCCGGGAACAACCTCGAATATCCCTGCAGCGACCCCGTGGCGACACCCGCCACCTCGTCCGGCAGCACCAGTCCCTCCGTATTCAGACTCCGCTGTCCCATGGAAGCCTGGAATCCTCCGGTCACCGTCAGCTCCCTGGTCACCTTCAGGTGATAGGCGTACACCGCATCGATGGAAATGCTGTTGAAAACGCCCCCTCCCAGCCGGTCATTCATGAAGTGCACACCGATCCCTCCCTGGAGGACATCCAGGTACTGCTCGTATGAGGCATGATAGGTTGAATAAGGGTCCACCGCCCCGGGCCACTGGTTGCGGTATCCCAGGTACACCTTCACCGGTCCCTCCACCCCTGCCATGGCCGGATTCATGTACAGGGGATTGGCGTAGAACTGGGAAAAGGCCGCATCCTGTCCTGCCGACGGGCATGCGGACATTGCCATGATCCCGGCCAGGATAAAAACCATATATGACCCTGCAGTGTTGATGATATGCAAACTTTCAACTGAACGACACCTGCAACAAACCCCTGAAAGGGGCGTTATAATATCAACGGTTAATCCTGTAATAAAATATATATTTTTGTTGCCTTACACGTTTTTTCGCATGAAGCAGCTGGCCGTCCCTTTGTTGTTAACCCTCTCCCTGGTCCTGCACGCCCAGGTTAAAACCATTGAGATACAATGGGATAAAACCGGAGACCTGCCCTCCTTTCCTCATGCTTTATACGAAGACGGGGACAATACGTTACCTTATTTTACCAGAAAATTGCCATGGGATGCCCCAGGGATGCTGCCGGTGGTCAGGCTTGTGGTCAAAGAAACAGAACCCCTGGAGGCGGGGATCTCCGGCCGGATGCCTGTTGCCCATGTGAAGCAGGCACCCCTGCTGGAATATGCGCTGGTCAGGGAGGCAAAGGTCCCCTTTATCACCATCCGGATCCTTCCGTTTCTGAAAGGTCCCTCCGGCAGGCTGGAGCGGGTCAATTCCTTCGAGATCCACCTGGAAAAGGAGGCGCCCCTGGCTCCGCTGAAAAGCGCCATGGAAGGGGAATGGTCCGCCTCTTCGGTCCTTTCCACCGGCAGCTGGTACAGGGTTTCGGTGGAGCAAAGCGGGATCCACCGGCTGAGTTACGCACAGCTGCAGGAGATCGGCCTGTCCAATCCCGCCGGGGTACGCATCTACGGAACCGGGGGATACCAGCTTCCCGAGGATTTCTCGCAGGGGTATGTGGATGACCTCCGGCCGGTGCCTGTCCACATGCACAAGGGAAGTGACGGACTTTTCGGTCCGGGTGACTACATCCTGTTCTATGCGAGGGGACCCGTGGAATGGGACCATGATGCGGAGGAAGGGATGTTTGTCCACCGTCTCCATGATTACGCCACCGCGGGAACCTATTTTATCACCGATGACCACGGGGTCCCGGTAACTCCCGGCGATCTGGCGCTCAGTGCCGAAACACCCACCCACACGGTCACCGCATTCGATTACCGGGCCCATTTCGAGGAAGAGGTCTACAACCTGATCAATTCGGGGAGGGAATGGTACGGGGACAATTACAATGTGAACCTGGAGGAGAATTACCCGTTTGCCATCCCTGCCAGGGAGACCGGCGAAGAGGCCAGGATCAGGGTCACGGTGGCCGCACGCTCCAACGAGGTTTCCAGCTTCACGGTGAGTGCAAGCGGGAGCAGACTGGGGAGCCTGGAGCTGACTTCCACCGATCTGAGCACCTACACCGCCACCTATGCCTATGTGCGGACCGGCACCTTCGGGTTCGTGCCCGGACAGGACAACATAACGGTCACCCTCCGGTACGAGAAGCCCAATACGAATTCCGACGGGTGGCTCGACGCCATCACCCTCCAGGCCCGGTGCATGCTCCGGATGAGCGGGGATGCGCTTGCCTTCAGGGATTCCAGGAGCGCGGGCACAGGCAACGTGGGTGCATTCAGGGTGGAGAACTGCGGCGAAAATACCATGATCTGGGAGGTCTCCGATCCCGCTCAGCCCCTCAACGTCCCCTACCAGCGGACAGGTTCCACCGGTCTGTTTACCATTGAGACCGATGAGATCAGGGAGTTCATTGCATTCAATACCGGGGGGAATTTCCCCTCACCGGCCTTTGAAAGCGAAGGGGGCGGGATGGTGCAGAACCAGAACCTGCACGGACTCGGACAGCCGGATTTGGTGATCATCGCCCCTGAGGCGTTCCAGGAGGCCGCCGAAAAACTGGCCGCCCACCGGGAAGAGTACGACGGCCTTTCGGTGGAGGTGGTGCTGCAGCAGCAGGTGTTCAACGAGTTTTCCTCGGGTACACCCGACGCGACTGCCATCCGCAATTTCATGAAGATGTTCTACGACCGGGCCGGCGGATCGGACGAGGTCTGCCGCTACCTGTTGCTGTTCGGGGACGGATCCTATGACAACCGGAACCAAACGGAAAACAATCCCAACCGGATCCTCACCTACCAGAGCGCCAACTCGCTCTCCCCCACCCGGTCCTATGTATCGGATGACTTTTATGGATTGCTTGATACCGGTGAATCCATGTCGGGCGGACTGCTGGATATGGGGATCGGACGGCTGCCGGTTTCCACCCCGGAGGAGGCGGTGGATCTGGTCGACAAGATCATCTCCTACAGTGATCCGTCCAGCCAGGGTAACTGGCGCAACCAGCTCTGTTTCATTGGCGACGACGAGGATGCGAACATCCACATGCGGCAGGCCGATGCGCTCTCCTCCTACGTGCGGGCCAGGCATCCAGCCTACAACATCCACAAGATCTACCTGGATGCTTACCAGCAGGTGAAACTGGCCACGGGGTTCCTTTACCCGGAGGTGACCCGCTCCATCAACGACCAGGTGAACAGGGGTGCGCTGATCGTGAATTATACCGGGCACGGGGGCCCCAACGGACTGGCCCACGAACATGTGCTCGTTAAAAGCCACATCCAGGGCTGGAAAAACAGCCGGATGCTGCCGCTGTTCATGACCGCCACCTGTGAATTCAGCCGTTATGACGAGTATGACCGCACGGAGGACCAGGAGATCACCTCCGCCGGGGAAGAGGTGTTGCTCAACCCGACCGGAGGAGGGATCGCACTGTTCTCCACCACCAGGCTGGTCTACTCGGGTCCGAACCAGGTCCTGAACGAAAAATTCTACGAGGTGGTCTTCGAAAAGGACACGGAGGGGGAGCACTACAGGCTCGGGGACATCATCGCTTACAGCAAGAACAACACGGGTGCCGGGATCAACAAGCTGAACTTCACCCTGCTGGGAGATCCTTCCCTGAAGCTGGCCTATCCGGTGCACCGGGTGGTGACCGACTCAGTGAACGGGATGCATATTACCCAGCTGTCCGACACCCTGTCGGCCTTTGAATGGGTGACCGTGTCGGGACACGTGGAGACGGTGGACGGATCGTCCATGGATGATTTCGACGGCACGGTCTACCCCACGGTATTCGACAAGGAAAAGCTTGTGGAAACCCTTTCCAACGACGATGATCCGTCCTGGAGCTTCCGGTCCAGGAACAGCATCCTTTACAGCGGCAAGGCGAATGTGTCCGGGGGACAATTCTCCTTCGGGTTCTATGTCCCCAAGGACATCAATTATGCCTTCGGGAACGGGAAGATCAGCTATTACAGCCACAACGCGGTGGTGGATGCCCACGGCAGCACCGAAGCGTTCGTTGTGGGTGGGATCGGCAAGGATAATGTCACGGACGACACCCCCCCCGAAATTGCCCTGTTCATGAACGACACCTTCTTTGTCCCCGGCGGGATAACCGATCCCGATCCGGTCCTGCTGGTGCATGTGAGCGACAACTACGGGATCAACACCACCGGCAACGGCATCGGTCATGATGCCACGGCCACGCTGGACGGGGACCGGCTCAATGCCATCATCCTCAATGATTTCTACCAGGCCAATGTGAACAGTTACAATTCGGGGACGATCCGCTACGCCTATGACAACCTTGAGAAAGGAAGGCACGAGGTGGCGGTGAAGGTCTGGGACATCCACAACAATTCGGCCGAATCGGTCCTGGAGTTCGTGGTGGTGGAATCGGAAGAAATGCTGCTGGAGCAGATCTACACCTATCCGAATCCCTTCATTGACCACACCTGGTTCAACATCGAACACAACCGCCCCGATTCGGAGCTCAGGCTGGTGCTGACCATTTACAACCTTTCCGGAGAGATGGTCAGGATCTTCGACACCCGGATCTTTTCGCCGGGATACAGGCTGGAACCACTGATGTGGGACGGGACCACTGCAGGGGGTGACCGGCTGGGTGGAGGGATCTACCTGTACCGCGTTGCCCTCTACGGCGATGAGGGAGAAGTGGCTGCCGGGAACGGGAAACTGGTCATCGCAAGATAATCTTCCGTGGATTATCCCCCCGTTCATACTAAAACCCGCATTATTACGTACTTTATATGTGCTGCGGCAGGCATCCTGCACGGTTAAATTGAACCGCGGATGGGGCCGTTTTGTTGAAATCATGTTATATTTGAAGACCAAAACAGATCATATGTCAAAAGGATTCAGACCCGGGATCATCGCACTGATTGCCGGAGCATTGCTGGGAACCGGGGGCTCACTCTCGGGGCAGATCTCTTCGGGTGAGCTGGGAGGGGCCGAACTCAATACCATCCAGACTTCCGTACCGTTCCTGACCATTGCACCGGATTCCAGGGCGGGGGCCATGGGTGACGTGGGAGCGGCCACCACTCCCGATGTGAATTCCCAGCACTGGAACATTGCAAAATATGCCTTTATCGACAGCAAGGGCGGTTTCGCCATCTCTTACACCCCCTGGCTGCGGAACCTGATCCCAGATATCAACCTGGCCTACCTGACCGGCTTTTACAGGTTCGACGACCAGCAGCTGATCAGCGGCTCGCTGCGCTATTTTTCGCTGGGGAACATCGTGTTCACCGACCTTACCGGGAACATTACGGGACAGTATAATCCCAATGAGTTTGCCGTGGATGCAGGATATTCCAGGCTTTTCACGGATAATTTCTCCGGGGGGATCGGATTCCGGTTCATCCGTTCCGACCTGACCTCCGGTCAGACCACAGCCGACGGACAGCCGACCAAACCCGGGATCTCCTTTGCGGCGGACCTGGGTTTCTATTACCAGGACCAGGTGGATCTGGGGACCAGTGACGGAGAATGGGCAGCCGGCATCAGTTTTACCAACATGGGGACCCCCGTCTCCTACACCCTGGATGCGGAAAAGACCCCCGTTCCCACCAACATGCGGCTGGGAGGCAGGTTCAGCTATAATATCGACGACTACAACACGGTCTCAATCCATATGGATTTCAATAAATTGCTGGTTCCCACTCCTCCTGTGTACGAGACCGACTCGGCCACGGGCGACCAGGTTGTCATTGCCGGGAAGGAAACCCCCGGATCGGTGGTGGTGGGCATGTTCCAGTCCTTTTACGATGCACCCGGCGTGGAGCGTGTGGACGGGACAAGGAGCGTGTTCAGGGAAGAGTTCAACGAGATCGCCTACAGCACGGGTGTGGAATACTGGTACCGGGAGCAGTTCGCCATCCGTGCAGGCTACTTCCACGAACATGCCAGCAAGGGGAACAGGAAATATTTCACCGTGGGCGTTGGACTGAAGCTGAATGTGTTCGCCCTGGATTTCTCCTACCTGGTGCCCACCAACGGGAACAACAGTCCCCTGGCCAATACGCTCAGGTTCACTCTCGGATTTGATTTCGACAGCCTGAACCTGTAGCCGCAACGCCCATGAGCTTCCGGATCGGTTACGGATACGATGTGCACCGGCTCGAAGCGGGGCTTCCCCTGTGGATCGGAGGGGTGAAGATCCCCCACGAGAAAGGGGCCGTGGGCCACTCCGATGCGGATGTGCTGCTGCACGCCATTTGCGATGCCCTGCTGGGAGCCGCCGCGCTGGGAGATATCGGCATGCATTTCCCTGACTCCGATCCGGCCTTTAAAGGGATCGCGAGCACCGTTCTGCTGCAGAAAACGTTCGATCTGCTGAAAGTAAAGGGATACCGCGTGGGGAACATCGATTCTACGGTGTGCCTCCAGCGGCCCAGGATCGCTCCGCACATTGCACAGATGCGCAGGCTGATCGCCGCACACCTGGACGTGGAGGAGGATGCGGTCTCCGTGAAAGCCACCACCGAGGAGCAGTTGGGCTTCACCGGCCGGGAGGAAGGGATCTCCGCCCATGCCGTGGCCCTGATTCATCCACTGTAAAGACACCAGATAGTGATAAGCAAAAAGACCCTCGTTTTGGGAGCCAGTCCCAATTCCATCAGGTTCTCCCACAAGGCGGTGAAAAGCCTGATCTACCATCAGCATGAGGTGATCCCGGTGGGACGGCGGAAGGGCACCATCGCCGGAAGGGAGATCCTGACGGGCAAACCCGGCATCGATCACCTGCACACGGTTTCCCTCTACGTGGGCCCCTCCGGGCAGGCGGAGTATTACGACTACATCATCTCCCTGAACCCGAAACGGGTGATCTTCAACCCGGGCACGGTGAATCCCGAATTCATGGCCATGCTCAGCAGCAAAGGCATCGAGCCGGTAGAGGACTGCATGCTGATCATGCTGAACAAAGGCACATTCTGACCTTGGTACCTGTGTACAGCCTGCAGGAGGTCGAAGAGCTGATCCGGGAGGAGAAAGCGCTGCTCATTTATTTCTCCGCTAAAAGCTGTTCAGTGTGCAAAACACTCAGGCCTAAGGTCTGGGAAATGATCACCGGTACCTTTCCGAAGATGCGCTCCATTTACGTAGATACGGAAAGGAGCCCCCTGATCGCCGGTCAGCACCGGGTTTTCTCCATTCCCACGATCCTCCTCTTTTTTG
>DSDZ01000029.1 GCA_011048475.1 Bacteroides sp.
GTAAGAGGTGCTTGCTGGTCTCGTACCTGCCCAGCTCCACGCTCCCCATGCTGCACTGGGTGACGTCGAGGATGAGGATGCCGCGCCTGACGGCGTCCCTGATCCTTTTCAGGAACCAGTCCCCCGTGGGAGCATTGCCTGCCCCGTAGGTTTCGATGATCACCGCTCTGAGGCCGTCGGCCCGGAAAACGGCATCCATGTAAAGCGGATTTATCCCCGGGAACAGCTTCAGGACGGCCACATGGTTGTCAAATTTCCTGTGGACCTGCAGGGGAGCGTCCCCTTCGGGATATCTGATGAATTCACGGTTGTAAACCAGGTGGACCCCCGCCCTGGCCAGGTAGGGATAGTTGGGGGACTGAAATGCATTGAAGTGCTCCGCATTCACCTTTGTGGTGCGGTTGCCCCTGGACAGCTTGCTTTCAAAATAGATGCACACTTCGGGGACCAGCGGCATCCCGTTTTCCTTTGCGGCTGCGATTTCGATGGCCGTGATGAGGTTTTCCTTGCCATCGGTCCTCAGCGTGCCGATGGGAAGCTGGGCTCCCGTGAAGATCACCGGTTTGGAAAGATGATCGAGCATGAAACTCAGGGCGGAAGCCGAGTAGGCCATTGTATCGGTGCCGTGCAGGACCACGAATCCGTCAAATGATTCGTAATGCTCCTCGATGGTGGTTGCAATGCGCACCCATGTGGGCAGGTCTATGTCCGACGAGTCGATAGGGGGTTCAAAGCTGACGGACTGGAAATGAAAACCGAACTCTTTGATCTCCGGGATCAGGGAAATGATGTTGTCAAAATCGAACAGCCGCATCTCACCGGATTCGGGATCTTTCAGCATCCCGATGGTGCCGCCTGTATAGATGATCAGAATGGATGGATTTTTACGATCCGTCATGCATGTTCAGTTGAAACAGGTTTGCAGCATTCACAGTGGTGATCTCTGCAACCTCTTCCGCGGTCAAGTTAAGAATTTCTCCCACTTTTGCCGCCACCGCAGGCAGAAAACTGCTCTCATTTCTTTTTCCCCTGTGCGGAACGGGCGCCAGGTAGGGAGCATCTGTCTCGATGAGCAACCTGTCCCGCGGAATATGCGGGATCAGGCCGGTAAGCCCGGAATTATGAAAGGTGACGATCCCGTTGATCCCGATCATGAACCCATAGGAAAGTGCCCGTTCAAGTTCCTCCGGATTTCCCGTGAAACTGTGGAATACCCCCTTCATCTCCCCCGCGCCCATCTCATCCAGCAGGTTGAAAATCTCTCCGAAGGAGTCCCTCGAATGGATCACCACCGGCAGTTTCAGCGCTTTTGCCCACCCTGCCTGTATCCGGAACACCTCCATCTGCTCCCTCTGGTATGTCCTGTCCCGATACAGATCAATGCCGGTCTCCCCCACCGCGACGATCTCCCCGCGGCGGATGTGTGCTTCTATTTTTCTGATTTCTTCCCGGTAGTCTTCCTTCACAGAGGTGGGATGCAACCCCATCATGGGAAAGCAGTGCCCGGGGTAACGGCCGGCCAGGGCGAACATGGGATCAATGGTCGTGCTGTTGATATTCGGAAGCAGGATCTTTGTTACTCCGGCATCCAGTGCCCTGCCGACCACCAGGTCACGGTCCGGAGCGAAGGCTTCCGGGTACAGGTGCGCATGGGAATCCGTATAGGCCGGCCCCGGCTTCATACCACTCCCTGAGCCAGCATGGCATCGGCCACCTTGACAAACCCTCCGATATTGGCTCCGTTCACATAGTTCACAAAGCCATCCTGCCCTGTTCCGTATTTGACACAGGTGCGGTGGATGTTCTTCATAATGGTCTGCAGACGGTTGTCCACCTCTTCCCTGGTCCAGGGCAGGCGCATGTTGTTCTGGGTCATCTCCAGCCCCGAAACCGCGACTCCGCCAGCATTGGCCGCCTTGCCCGGACCGTAGAGGATTTTGGCACGGATATACACTTCGACGGCTTCGGGGGTGGAGGGCATGTTGGCGCCCTCGCTGACCACATGGCAGCCGTTCTCCAGGAGTGTCTCCGCATCATCCTTGCTGATCTCGTTCTCTGTAGCGGACGGGAAGGCCACATCGCATTTCACGTGCCAGGGCCGTTTCCCTTCCAGGTACTGGCACCCGAATTTGCCGGCGTATTCTTTGATCCGCCCTCGCTTGATATTCTTCAGCTCCATTACCCAGGAAAGCTTTTCTTCATCGATTCCGTCGGGATCGTAGATGGTCCCGTTGGAGTCCGAGAGGGTGACTGCCTTGCCGCCAAGCTGGGTCAGTTTTTGCACGGTGAACTGGGCCACATTGCCCGATCCCGAGACAGCGGCCACTTTTCCCTTCAGCGAGTCGCCCCTGGTATTCAGCATCTCCTCGGCAAAATAGACCGCCCCGTAGCCGGTGGCCTCAGGCCTGATCAGGCTTCCTCCCCATTCCAGGCCTTTCCCGGTCAGCACCCCGGAGAATTCATTCCGGATACGCTTGTACTGACCGAACAGGTAACCGATCTCACGGCCGCCCACCCCGATATCCCCGGCCGGAATGTCCGTATTCGGACCGATGTGCCTGCAGAGTTCAGTCATAAAACTCTGGCAGAAACGCATCACCTCGTTGTCGGATTTGCCCTTGGGATCGAAATCGGATCCTCCCTTTCCCCCTCCCATAGGAAGGGTGGTCAGGCTGTTCTTGAATACCTGTTCAAATGCCAGGAACTTGAGGATGCTCAGATTGACGGTGGGATGAAAGCGCAATCCGCCCTTGTAGGGACCGATGGCGGAGTTCATCTCGATCCGGTATCCCCGGTTGATCTCCACATCCCCTTTGTCATTGATCCAGGGTACCCTGAACAGGACCACCCTCTCGGGTTCGGTGATTCTCTCCAGGATCCTGGCATGATCATATTTGGGATGTTCACGGATGAACGGGACCAGCGACTCCGCCACTTCCTGGACGGCCTGGTGGAATTCCGGTTCGAATGGATTTCTGGCCTTCACCCTGGCCATGAATTTTTCAACGTTGGGGTCCATGCTTGCGTAAATGATGGTTCAATCGGAAGTAAAGATAATGATTTATTATATGTCCTTAAACAGTGTTTTTAAACAGATCAACTTGGCTGCCGGTATCCCACGGGGGTGCTTTTCTGATCCTGTAGCGGTTTCCGGGCTGGATCGTCACCCACCCTTTCAGTTCCATTTCCACCAGCATGGAAAGAACGGTATGGATGGGTGTACCGGTTCGCTGGCTGATGTCCCCGGGGGTGATCTCAGGAGCCTGCCTGATTACCTGAAGGATCACCTTCTCGGCGGGATTCAGGGTGTATTCGGAAAAGAGGGAGGGGGTCTGCGGGAGGGTCTCCAGATCCCAGTTCAGACAGGATGCGATGTCCGACGGGGAGGTGACCATCACCGCCACCTGGTCCCTGATGAGGTTGTTGCATCCCATGGAGCGCTGGTCACTGATCCTGCCCGGCACGGCCATCACGGTCCTTTCATAGGAATGCGCCAGTCCGGCGGTGATCAGTGCACCGCCCGTCTCCCCCGACTCGACCACCAGGGTGGCGTCGGACAATCCCGCGATGATCCGGTTCCTCCGGAGAAAGTTGTTCCGCTCCGGTCCGGTCCCGGACGGAAAATCCGTCACCAGCGCCCCCTGGGAGCAGATTTTCTTTGCCGTCTCCCTGTGGGTGCGCGGATAGATCGTATCCAGTCCGTGACCGAGTACCGCCACCGTCGGCAATCCGTTCTCGAGGGCCGCGCGGTGTGCCGCCACGTCAATGCCGTAGGCAAGGCCGCTGACGATCACCAGGTCTTCGTACATGGCCGCCAGTCCCCCGACCAGACCCCGGCAGGTTTCCCTGCCGCAGAAGGTTGCCCTGCGGGTACCCACCACGCTCAGGATCCGCTTCCCGTTCAGGCAGTCCGTTCCCCTTGAATAGAGCAGAATGGGACTGTCAGGGCATTCTTTCAGGCCTCGTGGATAGTCCGGGTCTTGATAGTAATAAGCCCTGATCCGGTGCCTGGCCAGGAATGCCTCCTCTTTCTCTGCCGCCTCCAGCAACCTGGAGGATGTGATGGCCGCTGAAAGCCGGGGACCGATCCCGCGGATCTGCATCAGATTTTCAGGGCGCCTGGAAAAAACAGCTTCGGCCGATCCAAAGTTTTTGATCAGGTTTTTCGCGGTAACGGGACCGATGTCCGGGATCATGGTCAGGGCGATCCTGAGCTGTAGCTCGGAAGGGGGCATCTTTTTGGGTGTTTATGTGTTCCGGGCCCCTCAGATCGATACCCCGGGCCGGAAAAATGATTGTCAGCCGGATCCTCTGGCGGAGCAGGCCGACAGTGACTGGATGATCTTCTGACGGTCCTCCTTATCCACGGCAGACAGGCTGATGGGAGGATATTTGGCCACCCTGTTGCGGTACTGCTGATAAAGGATGATCTTCTGCTGGGTGCCGAAGAGAAAATCCTGAAGTTCGAACCGGATGAACTGTTTCTTAGGTATTTCGATGGAATGTTTCCTGCTGGTGAACAGGCTCATCTGGTAATACCGCAGAATGATCATCTCGCCCTGGTCGTTGTAGGATACGAAATAGGGTTGTTTCAGATAATTGATCAGGTTGATGAGGATGTACACCAGCGCGATGGCGATGATCACATGGTATTTGCCGATCCCCGCATCCCGGTCTTCGGACCAGGGGAGGAAAAGGATCACGATGATCGCCAGTGTAAATACGATGGCCATCACCAGCCGGCTGATCCAGATCCGGTAGGTATTTTTCTGGTTATCAAGTTTCATTGCGCCTTCTGGCCCTCTCTTTTTTGATCAGTGACAGCTCCCTTCCGGTCTGTCCTTTCACGGAGGTGTTCTCCTCCACCCTGCGCATCAGGTAGGGCAGGACATACCGGACCGGACCGTAGGGAACATATTTGACCACGTTAAATCCGGCTGCCGCCAGGTTGAAGCTGATATGGTCGCTCATTCCCAGCAGCTGGGAGAACCAGATTCGTTTGTCAGACGCCTTCACTTTCTTTTTGGCCATCAGCTCGGTCAGGTAAAGGCTGCTGTATTCGTTATGGGTCCCGTTGAAAATGGAAACCACATCCAGGTTGTCCATGCTGATCTTCAGCGCCAGGTTGTAATCCCTGTCCGTGCTCTCTTTGTCGGGCTGGATGGGGTCGGGATACCGCAGTTTCCTTGCCCGCTCCCTTTCCTTTTCCATATAGGCACCCCGCACAAATTTCGCACCCAGGTGGAAATGACCCTCCCGCGCGGCCCTGATATCCGCCTCAAGTACTCCGATCCGGTCGTGCCGGTACATCTGGTAGGTATTGAAGACAATGGCGCGCTTGTAATTGTACTTCTGCATCATCTCCATGGCCACCATATCAATGAAGTTCTGGTAGAAGGAATCCTCGGCATCGATCAGAATGGGGATGTCATGATCGAAGGCCGCCTTGCAAAGCTGGTCGATCCGGGCTCGGAATTTTTCCCCTTCCCGGATGATCTCTTTGTCCGGTACCGATGCTCCGCTGAGCACCTCAAGGGCCCTGCTGCTGCCGAAAGCCGTGGGCTTGAACACGGCAAACGGAATATCGGGATTGCCGCCCCCGTGGGCGATCGCCCTGAGTGTTTCCTGCAGTGCGGCTTCGATGGCTTTGTCGGATTCCCCCCCTTCCACGGAATAATCCAGCAGGGAGTAGACATTCCCGGTTTTGAGCCGCTCCACCGTTGGCTGACAGGCTTCCAGGGTCTCCCCTCCGACAAACTGCCTGAAAGCGGTGGGTTTGACGATCCATCCAACGGGAAATCTGATAGCTGAAAGCATCCTGATCACAGGATTGCCGATCTTTACCAGGGTGGGATAGGAGATCAGCTTAAAAAGCATGTTTGCACGCCGCAGGTCCCTGTCAGATTTGATGAAGAAGGCGGTTTTGGTATCTTCAAAATTTATCATGTCTGTGTTTTTATGGGTCACAATACCGGTAAGTTAGGGACGAATATAGCTGATTTCTTATCTTTGAATTATGAATTATATCATCTTCCCGCCGGAAGCAGTTGTGCAAGATACAATATATATTATTTCCTCGAAAAGCATTTCCAACCGGATGCTGGTCATCCGTTCCCTGGCAGGATCGGACGCGCTGCTGGAAAATCTTTCACAGAGCGATGATACCAGACTGATGTTCAAAGCACTGAATGATACCACACCCACAAGGGATGTGGGCCATGCGGGAACGGCAATGCGTTTTCTGACCGCCTGCTTTGCAGTCAGGGGTGGTCCTGTGGTCCTGACCGGTTCCGACAGGCTCAGGCAGCGTCCCGTGGGACCGCTCGTGGATGCGCTCAGGAGCCTGGGGGCGGGGATCGAATACCCCGGAAAGGAAGGATTCCCTCCCGTGCGGATCACCCGGAAGCTGACCCGCGGGGGGGAGGTGACGGTGCGGGGAGACGTCAGCAGCCAGTTCATCAGCGCCCTAATGATGATCGGACCGGTGCTGGAGGGGGGGCTCCGGATCAGGCTTAGGGGAGAGGTGGTGTCCGACACCTATCTCCGGATGACCCTCCGCCTGATGAACCGGTGCGGCATAGAGGCCAATTTTGCGGGCGACCTGATCCGGATCCCGGAGCAGCCCTACAGGGTGGAGCCCATGCGGGTGGAATCCGACTGGAGCGCGGCATCTTACTGGTACATGGTCGCCGCCATGCTCCCGGGCTCCGAAATCACCCTTCCAGGTCTCACCACCGACAGCCTGCAGGGCGACTCGGTTATCATGAAGTTGTTCGAACCACTTGGGGTGAAGACCCGTCCGGGGGAGGAAGGCATCACACTGGTCTCTGAGGACACAAGGCTGCCGGAACGTTTCGAGCAGGACTTCACGGGCTGTCCCGACCTGGTGCAGACATGTGCCTGTACGTTGTGCGCACTGGGCGTGCGGTTCAGGTTCACGGGGACCCGCACGCTGCGGATCAAGGAGACCGACCGGATCGCTGCCCTGCAGAAGGAGCTTTCCAGGCTGGGTTTTGTCCTGAAGGCCGGAGCGGAGGGGACATGGATTGCCTGGGAAGGCGACCGCTGCGAGCCCGAAGCCAGTCCGGTGATCGGCACCTATCATGACCACCGCATGGCCATGTCCTTCGCCCCGCTGGCAGTCCGCTTTCCCGGAATGGCCGTCCGCAATCCCATGGAGGTGACCAAGTCATACCCTGCTTTCTGGGACCACATGCGGCAGGCTGGTTTCAGAGCTGAGGAGGGCTGATCTTAATTTTTCAGGTCCCTGCGGTTCAGGAAGAATTTCCGCATCAGATCCGCGGAAGGCTTTTCCAGGATCCCCGGGATCACTTCGGTTCCGGGATGCAGCACGGAAGCCTCCAGGCGGGTATACCCCTCCCGCGGATCGGAAGCACCGTATACGATCCGGCCCACCTGGGCCCATTTCAGGGCAGCCGCGCACATCAGGCACGGCTCCAGGGTCACATAGAGGGTGCAATCGGTCAGGTATTTCGCATCCAGGTAGTTGGAAGCCGATGTGATGGCGATCATCTCCGCATGGGCGGTGACGTCCCGGAGCTGCTGGGTCATGTTGTGGGCCCTGGCAACGATCCGATCCCTGCATACCACCACCGCCCCCACGGGGACCTCGTCGGTGTCAAAGGCTTTCTGCGCCTCCTTGAGGGCTTCCTTCATGAAATACTCATCCGTGAAGAGATTGCCTTCCCCGTGCTTCATAAAAGTTCTTAAATTTGCACCTGTTGTTTCACTACGGATCCGGGAATCCGGTACAAAATTACAAATCGCCCGGGCTTCTCATAAAAAACAGTGCAAAATGTACAGGACACACAATTGCGGGGAACTGACCATGCAGCATGCGGGCAACGAGGTGGTGCTTTCAGGATGGGTTCAGAAATCGAGGGACCTGGGAGGGATGACATTCGTGGACCTGCGTGACCGGTACGGGATCACGCAGCTTGTATTCAATATGGAGACCGAACCCGGTCTCTGCCGGCGTGCCAGAAAACTGGGACGTGAATTTGTCATCCGGGCCGCCGGCAGGGTATCCGAACGGAGCAACAAGAACCCCCAGATGCCGACGGGTGACATCGAGATCATGGTGGAATCCCTGGAGGTCCTCAACCCGTCGCGGGTACCTCCTTTCACCATTGAGACCCGTACCGACGGGGGAGATGACCTGCGGATGAAGTACAGGTACCTGGACCTCAGGAGAC
>DSDZ01000411.1 GCA_011048475.1 Bacteroides sp.
CAACAGGCCCTACAGTGAAAAGACAGCGGAAACGATCGACGAAGAGGTGAAAAAGCTGATCGACTCGCAGTACAAAAGGGCCAAGGAAATCCTCCAAAAGAACCGGGACGGGCTGAACAAACTGGCGGAACTGCTTCTGGAAAGGGAGGTGATCTTCAGCGATGACCTCGAAAAAATCTTCGGCAAGAGGCCGTGGGCCACCGAGGAGCCGTTGCCCGAGCGGCCCGGGCCGGTCCCCGGAAAGAAACAGTCCGCAAAATCCGGAGATGAAAAAACGCCTGCAGAGGAGGAAAAGGTGAAGTGATGGCATCGGACCTTGTCAATATCTTTTCCACCGACAAAGTATACTTCGCGGAACTGATCAGGCAGATGCTGGCGGACCACCACATCCACTGCTTTATCATTAATAAACAGGACTCGGCATACAAATTCGGTGACATTGAAATCTTCGTTCACCGGGACCATGTGATCAGGGCCAAGATGCTGATCCGAGATTTTGAGGCACATTGAAAGAGCTGTTCATCCGAACGCTGACCGGCATTTCGCTCGTGGTCCTTGTGGCCGGATCGATCCTGCTCGGACCGGTCCCCTTCCTCCTGGTAACCATCGCAATATATGTTCTGAGTGTCAGGGAACTGCTGAAGCTCCGGTCGATCAACAACCGGGGTGTTTCCGTTTCCCTCTTTCTATCCGGGAGCCTTTTTCTGCTGGTGATCCTGCTGGTGGCCGAACAGCAGGTACACCCCCTGTGGTTCCTTCTGCCTGCGGGGATCTGGACGGCGGGCTGCCTGTCCGGCGGCGCCCTCAGGGAGAGTCTGCTCACCCTTGTATGGCTGATCCTGCCGCTTTCCCTGTTCTGTCTCCTCGGATGGATGACAGATGATGCGGGGTATCATCCGTTGCTGCCGCTGGCACTCATTGCACTGGTATGGATCAATGACACCTTCGCGTACCTGACCGGGACATGGACCGGGAAACACCCGATGTCCCCGCGGCGGTCACCCGGCAAGACCTGGGAAGGGTTTATCGGGGGACTTGCCTTCACCCTGCTCGGCGCATGGCTGGTCTTTCTCATTACCGGATCCCTCCGCGTCCCGGAGTGGCTCCTCATCGCACCGGTTGTCTCCCTTTTCTCGCTGCTGGGGGATTTGTTCGAATCGGGACTGAAAAGGGATATGAACCTGAAAAACACAGGAAGCCTGCTGCCCGGGCACGGAGGGGTTCTGGACAGGTTTGATTCGCTTTTTTTTGCGGCTCCTGCCTTTTTTGCCGTAATTTTGTTCATCCGTTATCTCTGACGGTATGAAGACTGCAGCAGGAATGATCAAGATCCACAAAGAAGGACGCCTGATTGTCCGGATCACCTTACTGGCGGTGCTGGTGCTCATCATCCTATTGGCCGTCTGCCTGCCGGGGCTGGCCTTCTACATCTCCCTCTTCGTTGTGGTTCCGATTTTTTTCATGATGGTCCGGTTCTTCAGGGTTCCCGACAGGCGACCCTTTATGGAGGATGGAACGATCACGGCGCCTGCAGACGGAAAAGTGGTGGCCATAGAAAAGGTGCACCAGGTGGAATACCTGCATGGTCCCGCCCTCCAGATCTCCGTTTTTATGAGCTTCCACGATGTGCACATCAACTATTTTCCGGTAAGCGGACAGGTGGAATATGTCCGCCATCACCCCGGAAAATACCTCATTGCCAGGCATCCCAAATCATCCACCCTGAACGAGCGGACCTCCGTCGGTATCAGGAACCCTTCCGGGCCCCTCCTGGTCCGGCAGATCGCCGGTTACGTGGCCAGAAGGATCCGCTGTTATGCCGTAGAAGGCGCACACGCCGTGCAGGGATCCGAACTTGGTTTTATCAGGTTCGGCTCCAGGGTGGACCTGTTCATTCCCCCGGATGCAGAGGTACTGGTCAGCCTGAACCAGCGGGTGACAGGAAGCATCACCCCGCTGGCCCGCGTCAAAGATTGACCGCCTGCGAGTGCAACAGGCATCTAAAAAAAGACCAGCATGTCTTTTTTTAACATCCCGTTAACACCTCCCGCCCGGTTGATCCCCTATCTTGCAGTCGTAAACAATATCAACAGTCAGCATGACTTGAAGTTTTAAGGTCCGTTACATTCAGATTGTGAGTTTTCAGAGGCTGCTCCGCCCAGGCGGGGCAGTTTTTTTATGACATCCCATAAAGACTTTTTCTATCTTTACTTCTCATTCAAAGAAGCCGTCCGATGAAAAAAGAACAGGTGCTTGCCATTACCGAGGATGTTTCGTGGATCGGAGTGCTTGACCGTGACCTTGTAACATTCGATATTGTGATGGAGACAAAGTACGGGACCACGTACAATTCATATTTTATTGACGCCGAGAAAAAAGCTGTGATCGATACGGTCAAGGAACCATTCTGGCCGGAATTCAGGGACAAGCTGCTTTCGGTCACCGATCCGAAAGAAATTGAATACATTATTTTCAACCATACGGAACCGGACCATTCGGGAGCACTCCGGCACCTGCTGGAGCTTACTCCCAGTGCCACGGTGGTGGGAAGCGGCCAGGCCCTTGCCTACCTGGGTGAAATGATCGACAGACCGTTCAGATCACTCAGGGTAAAGGACGGGGATGAGATCGACCTGGGCAACAGGAAAATCAAGGTGATCGGTGCCCCAAACCTCCACTGGCCGGATACCATATACACCTATCTGGAGGAGGAAGGTGTGTTGTTTACATGTGATTCTTTCGGCGCCCACTATGCCGATGAAAGGATGATGGATGACCTGGTAGGCGATTACATGGATGCATTCGATTATTATTTCGATGTGATCCTGAAGCCTTACAGCAAATTTATGCTGAAAGCCGTTGAAAAGATACGTTCCCTTCCCATTGACATGATATGCCCGGGACACGGTCCCATCCTGCGTTCAGGCTGGAATGAAATGGTCAGGCGGTCGGAGAGATCCGCACAGAAATACCTGGAGGATACCCATAACGACAACAGGGTGCTGCTGGCCTATGTTTCGGCTTACGGTTATACCGGGGAAATGGCGGCAAGGATCGCCGAGGGACTGAAGAAGGCGGGGATTGCCTCGGTGGATGTGGTGGACATCGAACACATGCTCTCGGGAGACCTGGCAGAGCATGTGGTCAGGGCCGACGGGATCCTGGTGGGGTCACCGACGATCAATCAGAATACCCTTTTGCCCGTATACAGGCTTTTTTCGGTGATCAATCCCATTCGTGACAAAGGCAAACCGGCTGCTGCTTTCGGATCTTTCGGTTGGAGCGGTGAAGCGGTCAGGCTGATCGAAGACCATTTGAGGAACCTGAAGCTGGATGTGGTCTCCGAGGGCATGGCCACCCGGTTTTATCCCGGCCGGGAAAAAACCGACCGGCTGATCAGCTGGGGTGAACAGTTCGGTCAGCTGCTGCTGGCAAGATCGGAGGCTACCTCATCCTGATCATCCTGGCCCGGCCCCTGCAGGCTCCCGATTCGGTATACCGGATCATGTACATGCCATCCCGGAGCCCGGAAATGTCCAGGCGGCAGACGGCGTATCCCCCGGGCACACGTTCCAGCTTTGCCACTTTCCCTGACAGATCCACCACCTCGATCCATCCGTCTGCGCCGGCATGGACACCCAGGTTGACATATACCTCGTTGCGGGCGGGATTGGGATACACAAACAGCGATCCCGTGTCGCTTTTCTGCGGCTTCCCGATCCCCACCTGCGGGGTCAGGTAGCTTGCATCCGCCTGGAGGATGCGGCCGTCAAGACGGTCCTGCAGGAAGGCAACCACCGCGAGCTCCTCGATGTCCTCCACGTACCCCCTGTAGTCCCAGCTGAAACTCTCCGTATCGGTTTTTCCCGGGTACCACTCTCCGTCAAGCAGTTCTCCCGCGGGTGTGGGCAGCATGTCCAGGACCACATTCCTGAACATGGTGTCCGTGTTCAGCCCCGTGTACGCGGTCACCGAAGTCTCGATCACCGCCATGTACAGCTGGACATTGGATGTGAACCCTGATGCGCGGCAGGTGACCGCCGCGGTGGCCTCCAGGCTGTTTTCGAGCCATTCCACTTCCAGGTCCAGGTCAAACAGCGGGATCTCCAGCGAGACCAGCTTCAGCTCCTCCCCGCCGGGTTCATGTTCCGGGCCGGAAAAATCATACCGGTGCCCCGGAACCACTCCTCCGTCAAGGATCGCATGCGGAACCCCGGGAAGCCCGTAAAAGAAAGACCTGGTGGAAGGCGGACCGGGATTGTTCATGTTCATGCGGTCCTCTCCGGGAAAATCCACGTGATACTGCAGATCGATCACATCCCCCGGATTTTCCCTCACAAACCGGTCCACCAGCGAATCTGCCCTGAAGGATCCCATGTCGGAAGCGTTTGTAAAATGCTCCAGGATGGATCGCCTGGTCCGTTCGGCAAGCCTGAAATTATCGAAGGCGAAGCCCTGGTTGCCAATCCCCCCTTGCATCCCGTTGGTAGAAATGATCACGCGGAAACGCACATGGGGATTTCCCGCGATCTCATCCAGGTCATGGATGGCCGTCACCCAGTCCCTGTCCGGCGTGAATACACCTTCATCTCCCCATCCGAAATTGCTCCCTCCCGGCTGGTTGATAATGCCCGCCACGTTGTACCAGCCGATCCCCTCACCTACCTGACCGATGGTTTTCCATCCCTCGTCAAGCACGTCCTGGTACTGGATCACCGCTCCCTCCACACCCGGGATAAAACTTTTCATGACATCCATCTGGACGAGCGGTCTCTTGCTTGCACTGAAATCAAAGCAGGGGCTCTGTACCCAGGAATCCTCATGATAACCGGCAAATCCTGAGGGAAGGTCGGTATACCAGGCCAGATCACCCGGCACCTGTCCGAATCCACTGAAGTCCGGCACATCCCACACCCAGCTGGCCGCTGTGTCGTCCGACAGGACCAGCCAGCCCTCCGGTTCCGCATCGAAGGTTTCGGTATGGCCCGTCGCGTCCAGGAGGACGGCAGGATGAAGGGTGATCTCCCTTGTGATATCGTCCGAGCACCCGTTTTCGTTGATCACCAGCAGGTCCACCATATATTGTCCGGGTGATTCAAAAGCATATTCGACCGTGTCGGACGCATTACCCGAACCGATTTCCCCGAGAATGCTCCCGGTGGTGTTAGAGAAGATGTACAGCATCGTATCCACAGGTGAGTAGGATTCGAGTGTTTTGTTGACCAGGGAGATCTTTCTGCCGGGACTGAAGCAGTCATTCAGCAGGGTGAAATCCGCCACCGGATTCCCCGAAATGACGGTATCTGCCTGGTCTGAGGCCTCGCATCCGGCATAGGTGGTGGCTGCCAGTGTGATGATCCTCCGGCCCGGACCGGGGTAAAAATGTTCGGGTGACTCCAGGTCGCTGAAATTGTCATCCCCGCTGTCCGGATCCCCGAAATCCCATGCCCAGGTTTCCACCAGCTCCCTTCCGCCGGTAAGGTTCTCAAAGGCCACCGTTCCCCCTTCCTCGGGCAGACAGACACTGCTGATGGCAAAATCCACCACGGGAACTTCATGGTTGACGACCACCTGTTCCACCGTGGCCGCACAACCTTCCGTGGAAGTATATTCCATGGTGACCAGGTTGTCCCCTGTGGGGATCGAGTCGGGAGCAGGGTTGTAATAAAATCCCTCCGCCTGGCTTCCTGTCACACCCGGACCGCTGATGGTATAGAGCGCTCCCGGGTCATCGGCCACGTTCCCCGGGGTCAGGAGAGATGGTGTGTCATTTTTACAGGCCTCGTCCGGCAGGCCCGTGATGGTGAGACTGCCCAGGTCCCTGACCCGGATCCGCAGGGTCGTTGTGATCAACAGCTCCTCGAACCCGTATATGTAGGCCACGTCGTACTGTCCGGAAAGCCCGGAAGGATCCAGCTCAGCCGTATTGTCATTGGGGTCCTCATCCAGGATGTGTCCCTCGATCACTGTGGGGGAATCGGGAAGCCGCAGTTCGAAAGTTCCCTGGATCCCGTCCCTGTTTGCTCCCTTCAGGAGGTAGGTCCCCTCACCGCCGCAGACCATATCGATCGTATCTCCCTCATAAACCAGGTACAACTCCCCCGTACCGTACAGGACGTACAGATAGACGTTGTCGGTACTGGTACAGCCGTCCCCGTTCACATAGGTATAGGTGATCCGATGGGGTGATCCCTCGGGAGATGCAATGTGCGGGTAGAACATCCCGCCGGTGACCCCGTTCCCCGAGAAGGTCCCCCCGGAAGGCTCTGCAGTTAACCGGATTCCCGGCTCACTGTAAAGGAAAACGGTCCGGTCCATGGTGATCTGCACGGGGGTCCGTTCCATCACCTCCACTTTCGCCTCCCCGTAGGTATTCCCGGTCCTGTTAAACCTGTCCCATACCTCGTTCACAACGTACACATCCGATTCCTCGGGCTTGAGCCATAAGGTGTAGGGTGATGCCACATCTTCCAGTTTCAGGTAGAACCCGTCCTTGTCATGGATCTCCGCGTCCCAGGGTCCGAAGCCCGTGAAATTGATGTACGCCCTGACAGAATCCCCCTGGCAGACTTTCCCCCCGCCCGAGATGGCGGCAGTTGGCGTGAGCTGACCTTCTGCAGCATGGGGCAACAGCCAGCAGGCAACGAGAACCATTGAGAGCATGAGATTCCTCATGGGCTTGTGGTTTTTTTTCGATACGGGGACTACAGGGAGCCCGAATCGTCTGTTTTGATCAGGGAGAACATGCTGTTCCCTTCATAACTGTTGGTTCCCAGCATCAGGAGCCCTCCACCGGTTGGCAGACCGACGTCAATCCCGGTCTGGTTTCCCAGGGAGCCGAAAAGGATCCGGTCACCCACCTGGTAATCCTCCGTGAGGAACTGAAGGAACAGATCCTGGTTCCCCTCCGCGGTCCTGGTCCCCACAATGGCAAATCCGCCATCCTCCGTTTTGACAAACCTTCTTGCATGCAAGTCCGAGTTTCTCTCTGAAATGGTTGCAAGCAGCAGCGAATTTGTGACCAGGAGTCCGTTGGTCTCGATCAGGTACACAAGCATCTCGCTTTTCCCGGACACATTCACCCTGTTGCCCAGGACCAGGTATCTTTCGGCTCCATCGGGGATGATGCAGCAGGCGGATTCATCAAAGTTCCCTTCCAGGAATTCCACGTTGTAACTGAGTTCGTCGTTGAGAATCAGGATCAGGATATCGGAATCATCGCTGTAAATGGTGTTGTAGGTGCATGCGCACAGGTACCGGTCGCCCGTATTCAGGATGTAGTTGGCAGAAGCATTGTCCGAATACAGGTTCTTGTAATTAAGGCTCAGTTCCAGGGAATCGCCCTCGTCCCTGAGCCCCATGACCATGATATCCCTTTTTCCGTCCCTGACCTGGTATCCCGAAAGGATAAAGCCGGATGAGATCCCTTCCTCCGCATGAAGGATGGATTCATCCTCGGACGAACCGTACCGTCTTTTCCATATTTCTTCCCCGTCACTCGAGGTACGCACGATAAACAGATCTTTTGGAGGGGTGGCGGTCCCGTCGGGATCCTCCACATAACCGCACAGCAGGTATCCCCCCAGTCCGCCCCTGATCGCCACCATGGCATTGGCCCCGGAGTTGAACCCGGCCATGGTGTAATACCTGGGGAATCCCGGTTTGGGATTCCCGTATTCATCCGTGATGTAAAAGGCCATCCTGGAGCCTGAATCAGGAGAAGTGGCAATTCCGCAGATGGCAAATCCTCCATTATCCAGCACGGCCAGATCGGTTGCCAGGTCGACGGAGTATTCCCCGAAGAATTTGATAAATTTTTGCGATTGTTCGGGGGACATTTCCCTTTCACAGGAAAAGAACAGCCCGATCAGCCCCGCCAGTATGAGTATCCTGTAGTTCATGATTAAAATTTCTCGGTTTTGTAGAGATCCCAGACCATCCCGAACGACAGGTTGAGGTAATTCACCCTGAAGTCGCTGTCCACATGGTAAATCAGCCACGTAAGGTTCTGGTTGTCATACCGGTGATCCTGATCATTCGTCAGGAAAAATCCGTAACTGAACCTGGG
>DSDZ01000241.1 GCA_011048475.1 Bacteroides sp.
AGGTCCAGCAGCCCGAGCCGCAGCTCCGGATCCTACAGCCGGCCAAGCAGTCCGAGCCGCAGCTCCGGATCCTACAGCCGGCCAAGCAGTCCGAGCCGCAGCTCCGGATCCTACAGCCGGCCAAGCAGCAGCCCGAGCCGCAGCAGCGGATCCTACAGCCGCTCAAGCAGCAGCCCGAGCCGCAGCAGCGGATCTTACAGCCGCTCGAGCAGCAGCCCGAGCCGCAGCAGCGGATCTTACAGCCGCTCAAGCAGCAGTTCGAGCAGCAGCTCAAGGTCTTCAAGGCGATAACCAACTGTCACAAATGGCCGGGTCCCTTTCGGGGCACCGGCCATTATTTCACAAATTAAAAGAGGAATGCTATGAAAAGGTTGTTATTTATAGCCGTGCAACTCGTGTTTTCAATTGCAGCCGTGAACGCGCAGAACGAGATGCAGGCCCTGCAATATTCCCGGTACGATCCCTTTGGAACAGCGAGGTTTGCGGCGCAGGGAGGAGCCATTGGTGCCCTGGGAGGTGATTTCTCATCCATCCTGGCCAATCCGGCGGGTCTTGGTTTTTACCGCAGCCCGGAACTCTCTTTTTCCCCATCCCTTTACTGGGTGAACACCGAGGCGAATTACCTGGGAAGTACTACCGGTGATTCCCGGCTCATTTTCAACCTGGGAAGCTTCGGCCTGGTCTCTGCCAGGGACATGAAGAACAGGGGTGGCCTGGAGGGGGCTGCCTTTTCCTTTGGGTACAACACCCTGGTGAATTTTAACCAGCGGACCACCATGAGCGGGATCAACCAGGGCAGTTCCCTGCTGGATGATTTCGCATGGCACGCCAATGCGGAACCCGATGATCTGAGTCCCTTTTACGAGCAGCTCGCTTTTGACACATACCTCCTGCCATACGATTCCGCTGCAGGTGAATTCTGGCATGACATGCAGGTTGACGGGTACGGGCAGGAGCAGTACAGGATGTCGGAGCTCCAGGGGTACATCGGGGAGTATTCCCTCTCCGGGGCATTCAATTTCAATAATCTGATCTATTTCGGAGCCTCCCTGGGAATCCACGCGGTCCGCTTCAACGAACAAATCTACCACGAAGAGACCGACCTGGACGACCAGGTAATCGACTTCGAGAACTTCCGCTTCAGGGAGTTCAACTCCACCCGGGGCTGGGGATACACGGCCCGGTTTGGGCTGATCATCCGGCCGACACAGCTGTTCAGGGCAGGGGCCACCTTCCAGATCCCCACCTTTTACCGGCTGACCGATGAAAAGACCACAGACATGAATTCCTACTGGGACAACGGATCGGGCATTCCCGATGAGGCGGCCACTTCGCCGGACGGACTCTACGATTACGAACTGAAAACCCCTTTCAGGGCCAGTGTGCAGGCTTCACTGATCATGTTCAAGATGGCCACCATCTCGGCTGCTTACGAATATGTTGACTATTCATCGGCCAGGCTTGATGCCTACGATTACAAGTTCTTCGATGAAAACGACCGCATCCGGACGGAGTTTCAGCCCACCCACAATATCAGTGCGGGTGCCGAACTCAGGATGGGAGTGTTGTATGTCAGGGCGGGAACCCGTTACCTGATGAGTCCCTTCAGCGATCCCAGGAATGATGCGGATGTGTGGGTATACGCAGGCGGTCTGGGAGTCAGGAACGACCGGATCTCCTTCGATGTGGGGTTCACCCATGCCCGCACTTCTGAGGTGTACGGCCTGTATGCCGTTGAACCCGGTGTGAACGAGGTTTCACTTAACGATATCCGGCGGAACAACCTGATGTGCACCCTTGGATTCAGGTTCTGAGGCTTTTTTCAAGCAGGGGAAGGGCGTTATACCCTTCGTTGAAGAGCAGGTCCAGAATACTCAGGTTGGGGATGAACCCGTGACGGTCTGAAAAAACCTGGTGGTAGGGTACGGCCCTGAAAAGCGGATCATGGATCCCGGGATCACGTTTGGGATGGATCAGCCACCTGGGATCTTTTTGTCCCACCATGGGCGAAAACGACCCGGAAAACTGAACGGGGATCTCCCTCCCGAGAACGGACAGGCAAAGGATGATCAGTTCCCTGTTCAGGTCGATCAGGAACCCGTGGCGCTTCTCGTAGAATGCAGCCAGTTCATCCCTGAAATACTGGAAAAACGGGGAGGCCGCATATGCCGCCACCAGGCTCCTCCAGTGGATTTTTCGCCAGGGGGTGTCCTCATCGGGCCGGATGTCCTTCATCAGTGTTTTTGCACCCCTTCTTCTTTTCACCGGGATCGAAAGTGCAAGCGGGCCGTTTGGCCCCACGATTACGCACCGGTTCCTGAAGGTCTGCTTGGTATAGTGCTCATGCTGTTCCAGGACGATCTTTTCTTCCATGACCAGCCGGGCGAAGTAATTGATGGGGCCGTTGTACAGTGCCGGATAGACCAAGATTTTCCGAGAACTATTTGTCGGCTTTTACAATTCTGAACATCCGGTTCCACCTGATCCCGCCATACTCCTTGTCCACACTCAGCCAGATCAGCCTGGGTTTCCCGATCACATGGTCCTCCGGGACGAAACCCCAGTACCTGGAATCGGCCGAGTTATGGCGGTTGTCCCCCATCATGAAGTAATAATCCATCCGGAAGGTGTAGGTGGTGGATTCCCGGCCGTTGATCAGGATCCTGTCGCCCGAGACCTCCAGTTCATTTCCTTCATACGCCTCGATGATGCGCCGGTACAGTGGCAGGGTGAGGGAGTTGATCTCCACGGTTTCTCCCTTCTTCGGTACGGTCAGGGGACCAAAAAACTCCATGTTCCACGGGTACCGTGCATCATGGGGGAAAATATCCCGGTCAAATTCCCCTGGCTCCTGCAGGTTCATGGGTTCAACTTTTAAAATACCCGGCAGGGTGCTGATCTGTTCGGCAACATGCACCGTGAGCGGAAAAACATAATTGGGATTGTTCCTCACATCGGCAAGGTCCCTGCTGATCCCGAAGGGTTCCAGCGACCTGGGATTGATGGGGGTGCCATTGGTGGTGACCGTGTACCACCGTTGCAGTCCTTCATAATCCTTCTGCCGCTGGCCGTTCACGAACACATTGTTGTTCACCACCTCCAGTGTCTCCCCGGGAATGGCCACACATCTTTTTATGTAATTGTCCCTCCGGTCCACCGGTCTGGTTTCCACATCATATTTCTGATGGATCTGGTTCCGGACATACTGTTCGTATACATGCCGGGGACGCGTACGGTTGTTCCTGGCCTGGTCGGCGAGCATCAGTGAATAGGTTTCATCCCTGATCAGGTCGTAATAATCAAAGTTGCCTTTGGCATAAACCCGGTGGTCTGATTTTTCAAGGGCCACCGTATCCGATGCGGGAAAATTGAAGACAACAATGTCGTTCCTTTTCACCTCTCCGAATCCTTTCAGCCTTTTGTACGGGCGTTTGATCCATTCCAGATATGATCGTTTCCCCAGAACGGTGTTGGGAAGGAAGGGGATCGCCAGCGGTGTGTTCGGTGTGCGTGGTCCGTATGCAAGCTTGCTCACGTAGAGGTGGTCCCCCACCAGGAGGGTCCCTTCCATGGAAGGGGTGGGGATCTTGTAATTCTGGAAAAGGAAGATGTTGATCAGGGAAACGGCGACCACCGCAAAAATAAGTGCATCGAGCCATTCCACAAGCACATGGTTCTTTTTCTTCCGGCTTTTCCAGAATGTCCAGTTGACCTTTTTACTTACGTAGATGTCATAGATGACAGGGATCCCCAGAAGGAACCAGTAGTTACGCAGCCAGATGACAAAAAGGAGGTAGAGGGTGACCGCTACTCCGAATCTGAAATATCTGTGCTTCAGTATTTTCTTTATGTCCATTGCATGGTGTTATTTTACGGGGCTAAAGATACGTTCTTTTCTCAAACCTTCAAGTCCCCGTTGATCGGGTTCCAGAGAAAGCCAGATCAGGACCGCCTTCCCCAGGAGATGGTCCTCCGGGACGAATCCCCAGTTCCTTGAATCGGCCGAATTGTGGTGGTTGTCCCCCAGCACAAAATAATAATCCATCTTCACCCGGTACTCCCGGGATGGATCACCGTTGATGAGGATCCGGTCACCCTCCGCCCTGAGGTCATTGTGTTCATAGACCTCAATGATGCGCTGATAGAGGGGCAGGTTCTCAGGGGTCAGCCGGAGGGTGTCGCCCCTGGCGGGGATCCTCAGTGGACCGAAATGATCTGCCGTCCATCTGTACAAATCATTGTGGGGGAATATTTCCTGATTCTGGAATGACAGCATGGGCTCCACATACTGCTTGATGCTTCTGACCTGCTCACTGGAGCGAAGGAATTCCCGTTTCTCTTCGGTCAGGTACATCACATGGAGCGAGTTCACCGGGTTGTATGTGACCGTGGTCTGTTTGATCTGCAAAGAATCAAGCAGTTTGTCCGGAAGCGGTTCGCCCCTGGTGGTGACATAGTGCCTGAATTTTTTCCCGGGAGGATTGGGCCTCGCTTTGCCGTTCACAAACAGGCTGCCCTCCTTGATCTGAACCGTATCGCCGGGGAGGGCCACGCACCGCTTGATATAGTTCTCCCGCTTGTCGGCCGGGTGTGTGACGATCCCGAAACGGGAACGGATATAATCCCTTCCGTACTGCCTCACCAGGGAGTAATAGTTCTGTCCGGGGTACTGGACCACCATGGTATCTCCTTCCGGGAAGTTAAAAACGATGACATCGTCCCGCCTGACCCGGGAGAATCCCTTTAGGCGCCTGTAAGGCAGCTGAATCCGTTCCGAATAGGATTTCTTTCCTCCCGGAAGCTTGTTATGGAAAAAGGGGACTGCCAGCGGGGTATTGGGAAGCCTGGGTCCGTATGCCAGCTTGCTCACAAAAATAAAGTCACCTGCAAGCAGGGACTCCTCCATGGAAGGGGTGGGGATCTTGTAGGCTTCCACGAAGAGGATCTTGATGGCGAGGGAGATGACCAGTGCCAGTACCAGAACCGCTGTCCACTCGATGGCTGCCTGCAGTTTCCGGGGCAGTCCGTACTTTCGCAGCGTCCAGTCGATTTTCCGGGTGATGAAGAGATCCAGCAGGATCAGGTTGAACAGGAGCAGGTACCAGCATCTGATCCATATTACGACCAGGGTCCATGCGAGCAGGAGGACAGCAAAGACCGGGTACCTCCAACGCGTTCGTTTCATCGGGGTCACAGTTTGAGAAGCTCCTTCATCCCGAAAACACCTGTTTTTCCCCTGATGAATTCAGCGGCCATCAATGCACCCATTGCGAATGCATCCCTCGATTTTGCCTCGTGGCCCAGGGTCAGCAGGTCCACTTCCGATTCGTACCGGATAAAATGTTGACCCGTTACCTCGCCTTCACGGACCGACTCCACGGGCAAAGAACCCTCCTCCGTCGCGGTTCCGGGATGCCATCGGTTGATGCGGCTGTTCTTTTCGATGATCTGTCCCGCCAGGGTGAGGGCTGTTCCGCTGGGTGCATCCAGCTTGTGGATGTGGTGCACCTCCTTCAGGGCTACCCTGTAACGGGGGAAACGGTCCATGATCCCGGCCAGCTGCTGGTTCAGCGCAAAGAGGACGTTCACGCCGATGCTGTAATTGCTCGCATGGAAGAGGGCTCCTCCTTTTTCGTGGCAATATTGCCGGATCTCTCCCAGGCGCTCGTTCCACCCGGTGGTTCCGGTGACCACTGGGATCCCTTGTTCCAGGCAGGCAAGGACATTGCCGGGGCCAGAATCCGGCGATGTGAATTCAACGGCCGCATCCACCTCCGCAAGCCTTTTCCCGTCAAGTTCATCCCTGTTGTCCAGGTCAATGATCAGGGGGAAGGTGTGCCCCAGTTCTTTCCCGAGAGATTCAATGGCCCGCCCCATTCTGCCATAACCGATGATCGCAATCTTCATCTGTCCAGTGTTTGGTTGACGGATCAAAAGTACTGAATCCCTTCGAGAGAGGGAAAATAAAAACGGGGTGGGGGTTACCTGACCTTCTTCAGGATGGCTTCAAATGCTTCCGGGTCATTCATGGCGAGGTCAGCGAGCACTTTCCGGTTGATCTCGACCCCCGATTTACCCAGCTTACCCATCAGTTCTGAATAGGACATCCCGTGGGCGCGGGCCGCCGCATTGATCCGCTGGATCCAGAGCGCCCTGAATGCTGATTTTTTCTTCCTCCTGTCGCGGTAGGCATATGTAAGGCCCTTTTCATAGGCGTTCTTGGCAACGGTCCAGACATTCTTTCTCCGGCCAAAGTACCCTTTGGTCCTGTTCAGGATCTTCTTCCTTCTCTGCTTTGAAGCGACGGAATTAACTGCTTTTGGCATTTTCTTTCATTTTTCGGATGAGGGCGGCCCCTTCGGGCACTTCAGGCTCCGCATCCCGGTGAAACATATAACCTGGTAAAGATGATCGATCGCTTATTTCATGGCCAGCAGACGCTTGATGTTCTGCTTGTCCGCCTTGTCCACCACGCCGAAATAGGTCAGGTTCCTTTTGCGCTTGGTGGATTTTTTTGTAAGAATATGGCTCTTGTAAGCGTGCTTTCTCTTTATTTTACCGGTACCGGTCAGCGTAAACCGCTTTTTGGCACCTGTATTTGTCTTCATTTTCGGCATTTTTCCAACCCTTTTATCCAGTGTGTTACTATTTTTTCTTTTGCTTGGGCGCTAGGAACATGGTCATCCGCTTTCCCTCGAGTTTCGGCAGCTGTTCCACCTTGCCCACTTCTTCTAGGTCCTGGGCCAGCCTGAGCAGCAGGATCTCTCCCTTTTCCTTGTAAAGGATGGACCGCCCTTTGAAAAAGACGAAGGCTTTCAGTTTGGCTCCGTCTTCAAGGAATTTCTGGGCATGCTTCAGTTTAAAGTTGTAGTCGTGCTCGTCTGTATTCGGCCCGAACCGGATCTCCTTCACCACGATCTTCGTGGTTTTGGCCTTCATCTCTTTCTGTTTCTTCTTCTGCTGGTAAAGAAACTTCTGATAATCAATGGCTTTACATACAGGGGGATCCGCTTTCGGAGAGATTTCAACCAGGTCTAGATCCAGTGAATCAGCCACCTTCAGGGCTTCCTTCAAAGGAACGATTCCCGGGTTCTCAATGTTGTCTCCCACAAGCCGGACCATGTTCGCACGTATCTGTTCGTTGGTCCTGAATGAGATTCGGTCTTTGCTGCGGTTATCTCCGCCTCTTCTGCGATAATAACCAGGTCCTGCTATGGCAAATTCCTCCTTTTCTTTAGTTAAACATCTGTTTCTGAACCGCTGAGCTGATTGCGGACTTCCGCCTGCAAGGTACGGGCAAACTCCTCCATTGGCATCACCCCCTGATCTCCTTCTCCCTGCCTGCGCACGGATACCGTGCCGCTCTCCCGCTCCTTTTCACCCACGATCAGGAGATAAGGAATACGCTTTAACTCATTATCCCTTATCTTTTTACCTATCTTTTCGTTCCTCCGGTCAATCAGGGTGCGAATATCGTAATTTTTCAGGAAATTTGAAACTTTTTCCGCATAATCCTCATATTTTTCGCTGATGGGCAGGATCACTGCCTGGTCGGGTGCCAGCCAGAGGGGGAATTTCCCGGCTGTGTGCTCGATCAGTACGGCCACAAACCGTTCCATGGACCCGAAGGGTGCGCGGTGGATCATTACAGGCTGGTGTTTCTGGTTGTCCTCCCCGATGTATTCCAGTTCAAACCGTTCGGGCAGGTTGTAGTCCACCTGGATGGTCCCCAGCTGCCATTTCCGGCCGAGCGCATCGCGAACCATGAAATCCAGCTTGGGCCCGTAGAATGCGGCTTCGCCTTTTTCCACCGTATACTCCATGCCCTTCTCATCCACGGCTTCCAGGATGGCCTGCTCCGCCTTCTCCCAGTTTTCTTCTGTCCCGATGTATTTCTCCATGTGATCCGGGTCCCTCAGGGAGACCTGGGTTGTAAAATCATTGAAATTTAATGTGTTGAATATCAAGAGCACAATGTCGATCACTTTCTTGAATTCCTCCTTCAGCTGGTCGGGCCTGCAGAAGATATGGGCATCGTCC
>DSDZ01000242.1 GCA_011048475.1 Bacteroides sp.
CTTCAGCACCTGGTCGGCAACAAGGATGACCAGGATCACAAGTATGGATTTCCGGGTGGCTGACATAAGCGTTTCGAAGGTTCTGTCCTGCCTGCCTTCTACTGTCTTGATTTTGCTTCAATGCTGAGGGTCGCATGCGGAACCGCACGCAAACGTTCCTTGGAGATCAGTTTTCCGGTCTCCCTGCATACTCCGTAAGTTTTGTTCTCAATTCTGACAAGTGCAGCCTGCAGGTGCTGGATGAATTTGAGCTGTCTCTGCGCAAGGCGGCCAGCCTCTTCCTTGGACAGGGTGGCGGCACCCTCTTCAAGAACCTTGAAAGTCGGGGAAGTATCCTGTGTATCGTTACTTTCGCTCTGTGTAATGGCCGATTTCAACAATTCATAGTCTTCCTTGGCCTTCTCGAGCTTCTGCAGAATGATCTGCTTGAACTCCTGCAGCTCCGCATCCGAATATCTGTTCTTTTCAGCCATGATGAAATGTATTTGGTTTTGTTAAATATACAATATTTTGATGATTAAAGGGATGTTTTCAGACACGGGTGACACGAATGTTGATATATACATCGTCGTCAATTTCAATACGTTTGCTGTGGTTGTTCTCGATCCGGTCAGCAAGCGAAATGGTGTCTGCCAGTGTCTGGGTTCCAATGTATTTGCTGTGGTTCTCAACAGCATCGTTGATCAGGCTGTGTTTCTCGATAAATACCCTGATCTTGTCGGTCACATCGAAGCCGCTCTCCTTCCTGATGTTCTGGATCCTGTTGACCAGCTCCCTGGCCACTCCTTCCTGCCGGAGGGCTTCGGTGATGTGGATATCCAATGCCACCGTGATGGTTCCTTCGTGGGCCACCAGCCAGCCGGGGATGTCTTCCGAAACGATCTCCACATCATCCAGTGTGAGACGGATCTGCTGACCGTCCGCCGTAAGGAGATATTCACCCTGTTTTTCGAACTCCCCGATCGCTTCCTGGCTCATCCGGGCGATGGCCGGACCGATCACTTTCATCAGCTTTCCGTAGCGCGGTCCCAGCGTTTTGAAATTGGGCTTGATCTTCTTTACGATGATGCCCGCTTCATCGGTGATGTACTCGATCTCTTTCACATTCACTTCATTCAGCAGGAGTGATCTGACCGATTCAACCTTTTGCCTGAAGGATTCATCAACGACGGGGATCATGATCTTGTTCAATGGTTGCCGCACCTTGATGTTCACCCTGCGCCTCAGTCCGAGGATCATGGAGGACAACCTCTGTGCGATGTCCATCCGCGATTCCAGAGATTTGTCTACCAGTTGCCCGCTGCTCACGGGAAACCGTGTCAGGTGCACCGAGGTCTCCGGGAAGTGTCCCGAGATGCTGTTCAGATCCCTGAACAATTTTTCCATGTAAAAAGGAGCAATGGGGGAGGCGAGCATGGCCACAGTTTCCAGGCAGAGACAGAGGGTCTGGTAGGCAGCCAGCTTGTCACGGTCGAAATCACCGCCCCAGAAACGCTTCCGGTTGAGACGGACATACCAGTTGCTCAGGTTTTCGATGACAAATTCCTGGATCATCCGGGCCGCCCGGGTAGGTTCATAGTTATCGTATTCCGCGGTCACGTCCCTTACAAGCGAATTGAGCAGGGAAATGATCCACCGGTCGATCTCCGGCCGTTGATGCACGGGGACCTCCTCCTCCCGGCCGGTGAAGTGGTCCACGTTGGCATAGAGGGCAAAAAACGAATAGGTATTGTACAGCGTGCCGAAGAATTTTCGCTTTACCTCATCCACCCCCGAAATATCGAATTTCAGGTTGTCCCAGGGTTGTGCATTGGTGATCAGGTACCAGCGGAGCGGATCGGATCCATGCCCGGAGATGGTCTCGAACGGATCCACCGCATTGCCCAGGCGCTTTGACATCTTGTTCCCGTTCTTATCAAGCACCAGTCCGTTTGAAATGATGTTTTTGAAGGAGACCGAATCAAAGAGCATGGTGGCGATGACATGCAGTGTAAAGAACCACCCCCTGGTCTGGTCCACTCCTTCGGCGATAAAATCCGCGGGGAAGAGGCTTTCAAAATTTTCGACGTGCTCAAAGGGATAATGATGCTGTGCATAGGGCATGGATCCGGAATCGAACCAGCCATCGATCAGCACTGGTTCCCTGTACATCTTCTTCCCTGAATCACTTACCAGGATGATCTCATCCACGAAAGGCCTGTGAAGGTCAAAGATCCGGTAGTTCGCATCAGAATAATCCCCCTCCACAAAATTTTCAAGCGGATTGGAATCCATGAATCCTGCGGCCACGGATTTTTCGATCTCTTTTTTGAGTTCTCCCACGGAGCCGATACAGACCTGTTCCCGGTTATCCTCGCTTATCCATATGGGCAGTGGAGTTCCCCAGAACCTGGTCCTCGACAGGTTCCAGTCCACCAGGTTCTCCAGCCACTTCCCGAAACGGCCCGTTCCGGTGGACTCTGGTTTCCAGTTGATGGTGTTGTTGTGCCGGATCATCCGCTCCTTCATGGCGGTGGTGCGGATAAACCAGGCATCCAGCGGATAGTAGAGCACGGGTTTGTCCGTACGCCAGCAATGGGGATAGTTGTGGACGTGCTTTTCGATCCGGAAAGCCTTGTTATGGAGCTTGAGGTTCACCGCGATATCCACATCGGTGGTGGGATCTTTTTCCGTCAGGGTGGGGTCGTACTCATTCTTTACATACCTGCCTGCGAATTCACCGTAGGTATCCAGGTTGACCCTTTCACGAACAAACTTTTCATCCAGGTCCCCGATCCGGTAGAACCTGCCCTTTCGGTCCACCAGCGGCTGCAAAATTCCATCCCTGTCACGGACGGTCAGTGCCGCAACATGGTTTTCCGCGGCCACCCGCATGTCATCCGCCCCGAAAGTAGGGGCCGTGTGCACCACGCCGGTCCCCTCCTCGGTGGTCACGAAGTCCCCCGTCAGCACCGTAAAAGCTTTCCCGTCGGGTTTCACCCAGTCCAGCAGCTGCTCATAGGAGAGGCCCTCAAGCGCCTTGCCGGAAAATGTTTTCAACACCCTGTAGGGCAGCAGCCGGGAGCCCGGTTGATAATCATCCATCTCCAGCCGGTCACCGTTTTCGTGGAAATAGCGGTTCATCAGCCGGGTCGCCATGATCACCGTGATGGGCTTCCCGGAATAGGGATTGAAGGTCCGGATGAGCGCATATTCGATCTCTTCACCCACGGTGAGCGCGGTATTGGAAGGCAGGGTCCAGGGAGTGGTGGTCCAGGCCAGGATAAATACATCCGTATCGGTAAGCTCAAAGAAAGATTCCGAACGTTTGTCCCGGATCATCCTGAACTGCGCCACCACCGTGGTGTCCTTTACATCCCTGTAGCAACCAGGCTGGTTCAGTTCATGGGTACTCAGTCCGGATCCCGCGGCCGGGGAGTAAGGCTGGATGGAATACCCCTTGTAGAGCAGGTCCTTCCGGTGGAATTCCTTCAGCAGGTACCAGACGGTCTCGATGTATTTGTTTTCATAAGTGATGTAGGGGTGTTCCATATCGATCCAGTAGCCCATCATCTCGGTGAGCTCTTCCCACATCTGTGTATACTTCATCACATCTTTCCGGCATGCCGCATTGAAATCCTCAATGGAGATCTTTTTTCCGATATCCTCCTTGGTGATGTTCAGTGCGTTCTCCACTCCCAGCTCCACGGGGAGCCCGTGGGTATCCCAGCCGGCTTTCCGCTCCACCCGGAAACCCTGCTGTGTCTTGTACCTGCAGAAGATGTCCTTGAGGGTTCTGGCCATGACATGGTGGATACCGGGAATGCCGTTGGCCGACGGGGGTCCTTCATAGAAAACGAATGCAGGATCCCCTTCCCGCATCTCCAGGGATTTTTCAAAGATATGGTTCTCCTTCCAGAATGCATTGATCTCCCTGTTGATCTCTGAAAGGTCAAGATTCTTATACTCAGGGAATTTATTATTCATTAAGTCCTCTTTTGCAGGGATTTCTAAAATTGCACAAAGATAGATCAGTGAGATGGATTATGCAAGTGCAGCAGAAATGAGAGTTTGGGTTCGTTTCTGAAGATCTTCACTTATGGAAACCTGGTTGCTGTCAGGCACACAGGCCAGAGCAGACTTCGCAAAAACCGTATGTCAAAACTTAATAATTCCGCGAATGATCTGTTCGTCATCAGTTCTGATTTTCAGCAGGTAGAAACCGCCGTCCATTCCTGATGTATTGATATGGCATTCGGTCGCAACTCCTTTTTCGGCTGTCTGCTCATTCTGGTAGACAAGGCGCCCGCTCATGTTGTATAATTCAAGCACAATTGTATTTCCTGATGCTTTTTCAATTCTGACCCAAAATCCTTCACTTGAGGGATTCGGGTAAATGAGAACTTTGCCGGCCGGTTCAGCGGATTGTATGTTTGAGGTGGCAAGGTCTATGGTTCCAATAACCGGGATCCCGCTCAGGAGGTCTCCGGATGTGGCCACAGGGGTTACTTCAAAGAATATATAATGATTCCAATCCGTTTCTTTGATGGTATAGGTTCTTTCGGTTGCGCCAAGGATCTGGTATTTTTCAGCACCGTTGGCATATTGTCCTCTGAACCATCTGTATTTTGAATCCCCCTCGGGATCTTCATTCTGATCGAAAAAAGTATATTGACCGGTTAATTCCTCGCCAATTCCCAAATTGCCACTTATGTGAACATCCAGGGCTCTGGGTGCAGAAATAAGGTCTGGTACCGGAAGTTTCACGCTGGTATAAATCCTGTATTCACTCATTTCAAGTTCGATGGGCATATGAATATCGGATACGACCACTGAATCACCGCTCAGTAAATCATACCATGTTCCGATTTTCGTGAACGAAGGATCAATGGTCCCGGGATAGGTATCAAAATTTCCTAAGATGGTAACATCCATCTCTTCATGGCGCAGGTGGATGGTTTTCATCGTATCAGCCACATCTATCCTGAAATCAGGGGTGTTCAAAACTGGCTCTGATTGTTTCAGTTTTATCATGGTTGCATAGACCTGGAAAAGCCGCTGCCTGTTCGGATCCTGGAAATAATCCCAGCGAATGGGTTTGGGTCCCAGTTTATCATTGTTGTAAAAGAGATCGTAATCATATCCCACTTCCCCGAATTGCCAGATCATTTTGGGTCCCGGTATTGTGAAGAAAAATGCTACGCAGAGTTCTGCCCTGACCAGTGAGATGTCCAGGTTATTCCGAACATTGTAGTTGGGGTTCTCGTAATTCCCCCACTTGAGAATATCATACATTTGTCTCTGCTCATCATGGCTTTCCATGTAAGTGACCAGGTGAGGGTAGTTGAATCCCCTGTTTTTGTAGGAAGCCCGAGAGAAGTCCGATTTTCCATCGAAACTCCAACCCATCCCAGCCCTGGAATAGTTGTACTGGGAATTGCCCCAGACAATCATCCCATAATCTGTCAGTACTTGCTCCTCATCGTCATTGGCAAAATGTTCAAGGATGACATAGGCTTCGGGATTCACCCTCCAGACGGTATCGGCATATGCTTTTAATATGGAAATCCGGCTGGCATCGTATCTTGCCATTGCAGCGGCATCTCCCAGGGTATTATTCTGGGTGAATCCCTTGGACAGGTCAAACCTGTATCCATCCACATGATATTCTTTCAGCCAGTATTCCAATACCCGGCTAACGAGATATTTGGTGGCTTCACTTTCGTGGTTAATGTCATATCCCACATTGAATTCATGTTTTGGCACCTGGTTGAACCAAGGATTATCTGCAGCCGGACGGCTGTTCAGATTATCCCAGTACAGCCTGACCATAGGGGATTGGCCGAATGAATGGTTCAGTACAACATCAAGTATGACTGCTATTCCATTTGAATGACAACTATCTATAAAGCACTGCAGATCCCTTTTTGGCCCGTAATATTTATCAAGTGCAAAATAGTGGGAGGTATTATAGCCCCAGCTGTTGTTCCCTTCGAATTCGTTGACCGGCATCAATTCGATGGCGTTCACCCCCAGTTTCTTGAAATATGATATGGTATCAATTAGTGTGCTGTAATCATGTTTTTCAATGAAATCCCTCATCAGAAGCTCATATATGATCAGTTGATCCGACGGGGGAGGTGTAAATGCCTCATTCTTCCAGTCATATTGCGGCTGAGCGGTCTGCATATATGATGCAATTCCGCTTGTTTTTCCTTCCGGATAGGGCAGAAGCCCGGGGTATGTGCCCTCACTGATGTATCTATCCTGTGGATCGCTCACTTTTTCAGCATAGGGATCACCAATTCGTATACTGCCGTCTACCAGGTACTGGAAAAGGTATTCTTTTCCGGCTTTAATCTCGTGAAGGGTGATCCAGAAGCGATCTCGATCCGGTGTAACATTCATATAGTATTCTTCCGTAATCTCCCAATCATTAAAATCACCGATCACATAAACATACTCTTTCCCCGGCGCAAAAAGCACCAGCACAACCGTCGAATCGTTCAGGTAGTTGATACCATCTTTGACTCCTTCTGGCAACGCTTCTACAGGGACTTCTTTCCGGATAAAATAGTACAGTGAATCAGCTACTTCGCTGGTATCGTTTTTGGCAATGGCTTTGATCCATGTTTTTACTTCCCGGTCCGCGATCAGGGTATCAATGATGGATGACTCCGTTGTTTTTTGAATGATTTCGTCGTCATGAACCAGGATCAGTGAATCTGCTTGCTGAGCCCGGACCTCAACGAAAATCGTATCGTTCATTTGGACAATCAGGGAGGACTGATCCGGTTTTATGAATTCTACATTCAGGCCTTTGACATACACCGGATAGAATATGTCCCCCCCAGATAAGGACCGTCCAACTATCGAGTTATCGGCACTGCGAAATACGAAAGCAAGTTCGTTCACCCTTTCCCCGGGCAATATACCATAATACTCATTAATGGAGGGACCAATTTTTAACTGGTAAAGATCATTGGCGATCCGTTCCAATTTATATTTGGGGGAGTTGTCTCCCCAGCTTGGAGCATGTTTCCAGTCAGTTCCGTCTGAACTCTCATTGGTAATAACCCCGGTGTGCGCATACACATCACCGGTAAACCCCATGAGTGCCTGGTTCCCTTCGGTGGCATCATACGTAATGATCACAGAATCAGTCTGGACCGGAAAGACAGGATCAGCTGTGATGAGCTGTCCGGAAGCATCCACCCCAGAGACTGCAGCAAGTACGAATACCAGTCCCTTGATAATCTTCATAAAATGAATAACCATTCAAAAATCTTTCAATATGGATATTCCAATAAAAACAGACCCGGCCATAACAGCCAGGTCTGTCCTTATAAGATGTTAATATCTACTTCTTTATAAACTTCGCGGCACCCACATACCCCTGTTCTCCATACACACTGAGGATATACAATCCCCGTACCAGCTCTTGGGCATTGTATTCATAGGTGCGCCTGTTCTCCAGCTCCATTCTTACAACTTCCTGCCCAAGAATATTGGTGATCATGATCATCTGCATATCCACCTTGTTTTCAATATACATGATATCGGTCACAGGGTTGGGGTAGAATGAAATCTCCTGGAATGAAATTGGTTTATCGTTGATACCCAGTTCAACATCATTGAACCAGACCACAGGCACTTCATTGACATAGCCTCCAACAGTATCCAGCACCACATATTTCCTGTTTGGACCTCCTCCCGGGAATTCACTCTTGTCGTCATCCCAGCTGCTGTCAATACGGAACTTGTACTGCATGGTATCTCCTTCCCCCCCAACAGGTGCAAAGGCAGCCGGAATGGTCACATAGATACCGTCACCTCCCAGGTCATACAGCTCATCGTTCCAGTCACCTCCCCAGCCATTCATTGAACCTGCCACATCCACATAGTTTTCCCTGGCCACAAATGTTCCTTTGGTAATCTCATTATTCATGTTCACTGAAAGGGTCACCGGAACCATCCCCGGGATGGTGTTGTTCCAGACAGATTTTGCCTCCCTGCCACCTTCGATCACCGTGGCGTGTCTGTTTGGACCTCCTCC
>DSDZ01000243.1 GCA_011048475.1 Bacteroides sp.
GTATAGTATTCAGATAATTTATATCTCTTTCCCATGAAATGGAACATTATTAAACAGTTTTCAGGCAAAAACATGTCTGTTTTTACCTTTCAGGATGTGGCGAAGGAATTTCCGGAGAAGAATCCTGTTCATTTGGCCAGGATACTTACCGGCATGGTCGATGCGGGCATGCTTCACAAAATAACCTGGGACAAGTACCATATTATTCCCTTGAATGCGGATCCTGAAACCTATGTTCCAGATGGGCTTCTGGTGGCTAAATACATGATGCAGAACAGGGAGTACTATTTTGGATATGCTTCAGCGTTGAAGATCCATGGGCTGACACTCCAAAGTACATTGGTAGTAGACCAATCAGAGGACGAAAGAACGGATAGGTCGCCTGATAGGCCTGATAAAATATATGTGGTCACTAAAAAGCAAGTGAAGCCGGCCATCCGGAGTTACTCAGGAATTACCTGTCAATTCATACAACATGATGAGAGCCGGTTTTACGGTTTCAGCAGCATATGGATCAACCAGTCTGAGAAAGCAATGGTAAGCGATTTGGAGAAGACGATTGTGGATGTTGCTACAAAACCCGGATTTTGTGGAGGCATCATTGAAGTCGGGAACGCCCTATTCAGGGCAGAAGAAAGGACAGATCATGATAAGTTGTTTTACTATTTCGCGAGAAACAGAAATAAGTCAGCAAAAAAGCGATTCCTTTTCCTCACCGATTTACTGGGTATGAAATGGACCGCTGAACATGAAAGATTGATGGAAGAGCTTGGATCCGGAATATCTCTACTGGATCCGGAGGCACCGGATCAGGGCAAGAGGATAAGTAAATTTGGTTTGAAATTGAATGTGGATCCCATTGACATCAAAACAAAAATCCTTCATCGAAATATGTACTGATGCTCTCATACAGGATTCAAGGATCTGTGATTCAATCAGTCAGGATTTCCGGATCGGATGAGGACCAAATAGTCTAAACCAGACCCCAACTTACGTTTTTCTTATCAATGATATGCATCTTAATCGTCCAGCCCTGTTTTTTTCTCCCGGGCTAACAATCCCACAAAATAACGAAAAACCCCCAAGATAACATGGCATCCAGAAGATAACGTTGCATCCATAAGATAACGTTGCATCCATAAGATAACGTTGCATCCATAAGATAACGTTGCATCCATAAGATAACGTTGCATCCAGAAGATAACGTTGAATCCAGAAGATAACGTTGAATCCAGAAGATAACGTTGCAACCAGATACATCAAAATTACGGAGCCATACCGTTGATTGTCCTTACTTTAGAAGTTCGCCCTGAAAGAAATAACGCAAACAGGTCTACACTGAGAGGCATTCTCACAAGATATACTTTTTTTGATCTGAGGGATGCGTTCTCGCAACTTGCTTCGAAAGCATCCCCCAGTAAAATATAGGTAGGTAAGCCTTGTAAGGCAGCCTTTCTGTGCCAATTCTCAGGTGTGATGCGCCCGTGACTCCTCCAGGAACGGATGGTTCACAGGGTAAAGGTTTGCACGGCTCAGCATGTAGCCGGTGACCAGCATGAACAGTCCCGCATACCCGATGAAGGTGCCGATCTCCTGGAACCCCAACACCTGGGTGCCCACCGTGCCGGGAAAGATCTGGATGTACAGGTCGATGAACTGACCGGCGATCAGGAACGGGATGACGATCTTCAGCACCGTTTTGTTGCGGGCCAGGGCCAGGGGCATCAGCAGGACGAAGGGGAGGAACCAGTTGACGGCAATGTTCGCATAGAAGAAAAGTCCCCACCCCTCACCCCTGATCCGGGGAATGAAGTAGGCGGTCTCCTCCGGGATGTTCCCGTACCAGATCAGCATGAACTCCGCAAACCAGAAATATCCCCAGATGATGCAGAGCATGAAAATGTAACGGGAGAAATCGGCCAGGTGGCTTTTGTTCAGGAAAGGGAAATGACCCCGGCGGTTCATCAGCATTACGATGAAGGCGATCACGATGGAAGCATGGTGAAAGGCCGCCACAAAGTTTTTGACCGCGAAGATGGTGCTGTACCAGTGTGCATCGATGGACATGACCCAGTCGATCATGGCCAGGGAAAAGGTGATGATCACGACGAAAATGAAGATCCTGGCAAGGAGCTCCCCCCTGCGAAAGGGGCCCAGTCCTCCTTCCCGGTCCTCCTTCAGGGAAATCCGGCGGAGCAGAACGGCCAGCAGGATCCATAGCCCAAAATAGACCCCCATCCGGATGATCCAGAAAGGCAGGTTGAGAAAGGGCGCCTTGTGGGCCAGCAACGGATCATGGGCCACCGCATCTGCATGCGACCAGTGGTAGAGGGACCCGGCTCCGGGGATCATAAGCAGGAAGAGAAGGGCAGCCACCGGCAGAAATCCGCCCATGGCCTCAGGGACCCGGAGGAACCCGGCCGACCAGCCCGAATGGGTGACCCGCTGGATGGACAGGAACAGGAGGGCGCCCACCGAAAGGGAGACAAAATAGACATTGTTCAGGAGTACGTTGGCCCATCCCCGCCCGGGATCCTGAAGGAAACCGGCCAGCAATGCGGCGATCCCCACCGCGATCATGACCAGGGTTCCCGCGACAAAAACGCCGGATAATTTGATCTTCTCTTCCATATGTGGTGTTTTATGCCATCTACTGTTGCAGGTTTTCACGGATGTGGAGAATGATCTTCCAGCGGTCCTGCGGAGGGATCATCCCCCCGTGTGCTCCCATGATCCCGTACCCGACGGTGATGGTGTGGTAGATCACCCCGTCCGCCAGTGTCCTCGCCGTCTCACTGACCAGGCTGGCCGGCGGATACGAATAGCGCTGGCTGGTATACAAATATCCCTGTCCGTCTCCCTTCTCCCCGTGGCAGGACAGGCAGAAATACCGGTACGCTTTCTCACCCCGGTCCAGAAAGGTGGCGGTTGGCTCGAGGGGATTCACCAGCTCGTTGCCCGCGGCCGCCCTGTCCTCCGGATTGTTCTCATAATCAAAGGGGACCATCTCGCGGGGGACGGTCCCTTGTACGGGGACCCGCATGGTGAGGCTGTCACTGAAGTTTGGATTGGAGGTATAGGATTCATATGCCTGGGAATAGTACATGTCGGGCATGTAATCCCATCCCGTGCTCGAGCGTGTGCGGTCGCACGCGGCTGCCACCAGCCATACAATTGCAATGGAAAGGAGGGCAGGTCTCATGGTTTCTGTCCGTTTTGCTTTTCGGTGATCTCGGATGCCCCCTTCTCCTTCATGATGGCAACTGCCCTCTCCGCATCCACCTTGGTTTTGTCCAGCAGGATCACGAAACGGTCGTCGGTGGCCTTCGGATGAAAGACCGGCTTTTCATTGCCGGGCCACAATCCGGCCCTCACGGAAAAAGTGAAAAGGCTGAGGATGGTGATGCTGAAGATGGTCAGCACGATGGTGACCACCAGGAAAGAGGGGAAGGCATTGCTTGGTTTTCCCCCGTAGTTGAGGGGCCAGTCGATGACCGCAGTGTAGAAGAGAAAGCCCAGCACGGCCAGTGCGGAGAAAAAGCCATAAAACCATCCCACCACGGTGATCCTGGATTTTTTGCCCTGCTTCTCCAGCACTTCATGGACCGGAAAGGGCATGAACACATCCTCGATCTCGATCTTTTCCTCCTTCATCTTCCTGAAGGCCGCCAGCAGTTCCTCCTCCCCGTTAAAAACCCCCAGTATGTAGGTTGTATCCATATCTTTATATTTATTGACTTACGACTTTAAACTCTCGACTTTAGACTCCCGACTTTAAACTCTCGACCTTCGACTCCCGACCTGGTACTTATTTACTGCCTTCACCTCGCTGATGGCAATCATGGGTATATACTTGAAGAACAGCAGCACTCCGAAAATGAAGATCCCCAGCGTACCCAGGTAGACCGCGATCTCCACAAAGGTGGGCGAGTAGCTTGCCCAGGCAGAGGGCAGGTAATCTTTGGCCAGGGAGGTGACCACGATGTTGAACCGCTCGAACCACATCCCGATGTTGATCAAAATGGAGATAATGAACAACACCAGGATATTGCTCCGGATCTTTTTGAACCACATGAGTTGGGGAATGATCGCATTGCAGACGAACATGATCCAGAACTGGACTGTGTATTCGCCGGTGATCCGGTTGTGGAAGAAAGTGAAGATCTCATACTCGTTCCCCGAATACCATGCCACAAAGATCTCGGTCAGGTAAGCGGTGCCCATGATCAAAGAAATAAAGATCAATATCTTGGCCACGTTCTGCAGGTGCCGGTCCGTTACAAAGTCCTCCAGTTTGTAGATCCTCCGGAGAAGGATCATCAGGGTCATCACCATGGCAAATCCCGAAAAGATGGCTCCCACCACAAAATAGGGGGGAAAGATGGTGGTATGCCAGCCCGGCTCCACCGAAACGGCAAAGTCCGTGGAGACGATGGAGTGGACCGAAACCACCAGGACGGCCGCAATGCCCCCCAGGATATAGCTCAGTCCCTCGTATCTTTTCCACTCCCCCACCGATCCCCTCCATCCCATGGCCAGCCATCCGTACACTGCCCTCCTCACTTTCGATTTCGCATGGTCGCGAATGGTGGCGAAATCGGGGATCATCCCCAGGTACCAGAAGGAGGCAGAAATGAGCAGGTAAGCCGAAATGGCGATGAAATCCCAGAACAGCGGGGAATTGTAATTGACCCACAGCGGTCCCCTCGTGTTGGGATAGGGAAGGATGAAAAACGCATCCCAGATCCGGCCCATGTGCAGCGCCGGAAAGATGGCCGCACAGCCCACCGCCACCACGGTCATGGCCTCTGCTGCCCGGTTGATGGAGGAACGCCATTCCTGCCTGAGGATCAACAGGAAAATGGAGAACGCTGTCCCCGCATGACCGATCCCGATCCACCACACGAAATTGATGATCGCCCATCCCCAGCCCACCGTATTGTTCACGCCCCATGTGCCGATCCCGTTGGCAACGGTCACATAGATGGCCCAGAACCCCAGCAGCATCATCGCAGAGCTGATGCCGAGTCCCACCAGCCACCAGAATTTGGGACGGGCATACAGGGGTGAGGTGATCTCGGTGGTGATCTGTCCCAGCGATTTGTTCCCCAGGATTAGGGGGCCTCTGATCTCTGTGTTGTACATCGATGCGTGATTAATTTGTCATCATCTGTTGGGTTGTGCTTTTTCCTGTTTGGCATTCCCGGTATTCCCGGAGGATTCCACCGCGTGTGTACCGGCAGGATCTGCCGCGTGTGTCCCGGGGGGCCTGTTCCTCACTTTTGTGAGGTATCCCACCGAAGGCAGCGTATGGAGCTGCTCCAGCAAATGGTAATTCCTCTCTTCTTTTTTCAGGCGGCTGACCGCGGATTCCTTGTCGTTCATGTTCCCGAATACGAGGGCACCGGCAGGACAGGATTGCACACAGGCCGGCTGCACCTCCCCGTCGGCCAGGGTCCGGTTCTCCATCTTCGCCTCCAGCTTCTTTTCCTGGATGCGCTGCACGCAGAAGCTGCACTTCTCCACCACCCCCCGTTCCCTCACCGTCACATCCGGGTTCAGCACCATCCGGGACAGGTCGCTGTTCTGGTTGAAATCGAACCTGTCGTTCTTCACATACCTGAACCAGTTGAACCGGCGTACCCGGTAGGGACAATTGTTGATGCAGTACTTGGTCCCGATGCACCGCACATAGGCCACCTGGTTCAGTCCCTCGTTGCTGTGCATGGTGGCACTTACCGGGCACACATTCTCACACGGGGCATTGTCGCAATGCTGACAGATGACGGGCTGGTGTAGCACGCCCGGATTTTCCGGCTCGCCGCTGTAATACCTGTCGATGCGCATCCAGTGCATGATCCGCCGGTTCCGCACCTCCTCCTTGCCCACCGTGGCCACATTGTTCTCGGCAGTGCAGGCCACGATGCAGTTATTGCAGCCGGTGCATTTGTTCAGATCCACCACCAGTCCCCAGTGGAACCCGTCAAACTTCACATCGGGATAGAGCGTCTGGTGATGGACCTCGGTCTCCACATGAAAGTGGTTCCCCGCATAGGGATCCTCCCGGTATTCCTCCAGGGTGGTTTCCCGCACAATGGGCCTTCCCTCCATGCTGTGGTGGGTCTGGGTGCGCGCCAGGGGATAGGTCTGTCCGGTTGCCTCCGGCCGGATCCGGTCGTTCACATAACAACGGAAGCCGTTCCTGCGGGTGACCCACCGGAATCCGCTGATCCCGATGTGCTCACCCACCTTTCCCGCCCTGGTCCGTCCGTATCCCAGTGCCAGGGAGACCGTCCCCCTGGCCTGACCCGGCTGTACCAGCACCGGGACCTCCGCCCCGTCAAGCAGAACCACCATTTCGTCGTTCAATCCCATGTTTTCCGCATCTGCGGGAGACACGGCCAGGTAGTTGTCCCAGCATACCTTGGAGACCGGATCGGGAAGTTCCTGGAGCCAGGGATTGTTTGCGTAACGCCCGTCGTTCAGGGACACGGGCCGGTAAAGGATCAGGGTCAGCTCCGGATCAGGCGGATCCAGCGATACCCGTGGCGGGGAGAAATCCAGCGACACCGGTTTCGGCTCCCTCTGGAAAAAACCGCGCTGCAGGGTTTGCGTCCACCACTCATCGAACCGCACGGGTCCGGATGGGGCGAGGTTTTCCCTCCACCAGGACCTGACCAGTTCCTGGTAAGGCTGCCGGGAGCCAGCCCAGATCAGCAGGGAATCCTGGAATGCCCTGGTGTCGAAAATGGGATGGATGCAGGGTTGCCGCAGGCTGTACGAGGCTGCGACCGGTTCCGTATCGCCCCATGCCTCCAGGTAGTGGTGGTCCGGACAGATCACCCGGCATGCTTCGGCGGTCTCGTTCGGGGATGTGCCCGCATAGACCGTGAACCCTGCCTTCTCCAGCGCATCCAGTCCCCCGAGGCTGTAGAGCGGATTCACCTGTACCATGATCAGGTTGTCCACCTCACCCTGTTCCAGGGAGGAGACAAACTCCGATAACCGGCGCTCATCTCCCTGGCCGAGACGGATGTCCCGCTCCATATCAAGGGTCTGGCCATAGTTCCCCAGCATGTGGTTGAGTCCCCCCACCAGCACCTGCACCTCCGGGTCATTGGAGCCGCTGACCACCAGCGACCGGCCCCTGTGATTCAGCAGCCCGGCGACGATCCCTTCCACATCGGTCACGCACGGAGGCGCCTGGACGGCAGGGGAACCGGTTGCTGAGGCCACCCTGTTGTATATTTCGGCCAGCATCAGCTGCATTTCGCGGGGAGTGACCGGGATACGCTCATCGGCGTTGCTTCCGGTCAGTGAAAGCGCTGCTTCCACCTGCACATGCCTGGACATATGGGTGCGGGTGCTGCTCACCTCCCGGGTGGAGGCATAATCCCTTGTAAATTCAACCGGCATGAGCCAGGTCCCCAGAAAATCCGCACCCAGTGACAGGATATAGTCGGCCCTGTCAAACCGGAGACCCGGGATAAGGGGACGGCCGAACAGGGTCCGGTGGGCTTCCCTGATACCTGAAACGGAAACCTCGTCATACTGGATCCACTGCGCCCCCGGGACTGCCTCCAGGAAAATGCGGATGGCCTCGCGGGCAGAGGGACTGATGATGGTGGGAGTGAGCAGCACCGTGCGTCCACCCTCCTCCAGCCGCCGGGATACCAACCGGTCAGCCGCCTCCCAGGTGGCCGGTTCCCCGTCAATAACGGGCTGCCTGTAACGGGCATCGTCATAGAGGTTCAGGACCGAAGCCTGGATGCGGGCACTGGTGCCGCCCCGGGAGACGGGGGATCCGTGGTTCCCTTCGATCTTGATGGGACGGCCGTCCCTTACCTTCACCAGGATACTGCCATATTCGGTCCCGTCGTCAAAAGTGGAGGCATAATAGACGGATTTCCCGGGTGTGATCTCTTCGGGCGAAATGAGGTAGGGAATGGCTTTCTGGACCGGCTTTTCGCAGCTGCTCACAACAGCGGCAGTAGCCACACTGAAGCCGAACAGCTTCAGGAAATCCCTCCGTGA
>DSDZ01000239.1 GCA_011048475.1 Bacteroides sp.
ATTGTTAAGTACCTCATTGTATACCAGGTACAGATCGTTCCCGTCCTTTGGATTGTACCTCAGTCTGAAATTAAAGGTACTGATGTTCTGAATTGAATTGAACTGGACGAAACCGGACATTGAGAACTTAACACTCAGGGATGCAACCAGATTCAGGCGTGCTACGTGTGACCTGAAAGGCTTTTCCAGGTCGGGGAATACGATGGTATTATATTCATAATATGCAGACATCTGAAAGTATTTTGACAGGCTCACATTCGGGGAAATATTCCACGAAACCAATTTGCCCCCGTAGAATGTGCCGGCCATCAGGCTGGTTTGGGCATGCAGTAATCCGACCGGAGGAGAGCTAAACCGGATCCCCATGGAAGTATTGGCATATTGTGCCGGAAGAATGATGAAGTCATCTGAAAGCCTGAACAGCTCCGGCACATCATCCTGAAGTTGTTCCACATTTACGGCCAGCTCACTCCCGCGCTTCCAGGACCATCTGGATTCGAGCCCGATCACTGAGGTTTCCAGATCGTACGAGGTGTTACTGAAAGAAACGCCACCCTTCAGTGTGATGGTGGTTTGCCGAAGGGAAGATTCTTCAGGTGCAAACCAGCTGTAAAAGATTCTGTCCCCGAATTGTGAGAAATTGTATCGCTGTTCAAAGCCAAGGCCGGGTTTATAATGCTCTCCCACGCTGGAATAGCTGAATTTGTAGCCAAAACCCTTTTCAGTGCTTCTTTCCCACATCAGATAGATCCTGGATCGTTCAAACAGGCCCACATCCGAGGTATCCCCGGAGTCCCATGACCGGGCCAGGTTGACCTGGAGGTAATCCTCCCTGAAAAGATTGATAATTCCATCCGCCCCGTAGACAAAATTCCTCTGGCCATCCATTCCGATGCGGGAAGTCATCATCCCACCTACATAGGATCGTTGATTGAATACATTTTTACGCAGGCGCAGCACGCCGAAATTTTCGGATGAAAAATCCCCGGTTCCCTTTGACTGCATGTTCAGGAAACCAACGTCCCACTTGTTGAAGCGGCCCACCAGCCTTGCACCGCCCCAGAGCGGGATCATCTCCCCTTCCTTGATACCAATTCTCCTGCTGTAGAACATATTGTTGTTCAAATCAGTGTGAAAGTCAAAAATGCTTGCCCGTTCCAGGAAGAACTTTCTTTTTTCAGGGAAAAACAGGGAATATCGGGACAGGTTCACCACCTGGTTGTCAGCCTCCACCTGGGCAAAGTCGGTATTGACAGTAAAATCGGCATTCAGGTTGTCCGAGAATGCATGCTGAACATCCAGCCCTGCCTGAAACTTTCTGTCTTTCTGTTCACCGTAATGCCCGTTATTGTCATATTCATGATGGTGGCCCAATCCAGACAGGGCATAGGGAGAAACATACAAGGGCCGTTTGTTCTGAATACCTTCAAAGGATACTGTCTGCGCCTGGGACGCTTTTGCGAAGCTCCAGAAACCCCAGTCCGGCGGGATCGGGGGGTAGATGTCCAGTTCACGTTTCCGGGCCAGATACCGAAAAACGGTCAGCCCCATCTCCACCCTCCCGTTTTTTTCCTGGAACCTCAGGCTGCTGAATGGGATCCGTATCTCGGCCTGCCATCCCCGCTCATCCCGGGTGGAGCTTGCATCCCAGTAACTGTTCCAGGACAGGTTCATAATATCATCCCCCTGAGCATCATTTTTAATTGCCACATCGATTCTGGAACCTGACGCTGTGACCGAGAAAATTAGCCCGTTCTCATTGTCGTTATAAGGATCCAGGAGGATAGTCAGCTGATCCATATCCTGGCCCCATCTGTCCCTCTGGAAGGTGGGTGCCTGAATTTTCGACGGGTCACTGTCATAGCAGACTGCACTGACATACAGGTGCTGCTCATCGTAAGTCACACGTATTTCCGTAGGTTCAGTGATCTCACCCTTGTAAACTGGCCAGTGCATGGTCAGGGGCAGCGGATGAACATTTGACCATGCGGCTTCGTCGACTCTTCCATCAATGTGAATTTCCCCTTCCGCCGCGTGAAAGGACATCACATTTGCCGGTGGTTGTGCAGTGACTGTTTCAATCCCGGAAAAAAGGAGTGCAACAATCTGAATAAACCTGTATGTATTCACTGATCATGATTTGGTCGCATCAGGATCGTTGGGGAATAACAACAGGTAAAGTTGGTTATTTGCTCATTATGAAAATGTTAATTAGATCATAAAAAGCATTCCATTGACGGTGATGAGGGAATCCGGGCCAAAAAGGATAATTGCCCAGGTTCCACATGCCTCCCATGTTCATATCCGGAATCAGGCTGATGTATCCAGTTCCACGTTACAGGTGATCTGGATCTCCCGGCCAACTACAAGTCCGCCGGTTTCGATGGTCCGGTCCCACTTCAGTCCAAAATCAAACCGGTCCACGGCACCGGAAATTTTGAATCCGGCTTTGCGACCGTTCTGAAGGTTGATTGTTCCGTTGTACTTCACGCCGAACCTGATTGGTTTTGTCACATCCCTGATGGTCAGGTCTCCCGCCAGAAAGTAGTCATTTCCCTGTTTTTCAATTTTTCCGCTGAATTTCAGCTCCGGGTATTTTTCAGCATTGAAAAAATCCTCCGATTTGAGATGACCGTCACGACGATCATTATCGGTATTAATGGAAGCCACTTTTGCTGTAAATTTCACATCCGCTCCATTAAAATCGTCCGAATGGCTGACCACGGTGGCGTCAAATTCTTTGAATTCTCCGTCTACTTCACTGATCACCATATGGGTAGCTGTAAACCGGACATCGGTGTGATTTTTATCAATGATCCAATTTGTCTGTGCCGGGGCAGCATGGCTCAAGCCCATGACTGCTGCAAATAACAATACTGTTTTCTTCATTTTGTTAAATTTTATGATCCATTATTTAACAACAGGATTCGTGTGTTTGTTTTTTAAGAAAATGTTAAGGAATCTTAAACGGTCATTTTGTTTTCAATATCTTTAGGGATCTTCAACAGCTAAACTTATTCAGGAAATGATCAGGAATGCACTTACCTTCGGATTCATTTTATTATTTTTTTTCATTGCCTTTCCGCAGGAGGCAACATGCCAGGATGGAAACCTGAAACTGAATGACAAAGGGTACTTTGAAACCCGCGGTTTCAATGTGCTGGCTTTTGAGAATGAGTACACCGGATTCTTTTTCGACGAAAAGACCTCGGGGATCATGCTGATCCATCACGGGGAACGGACCGCCACAGGCGGGGCGGTCAGGCTCAAACCAACGCCCGAGCAGTGGGATCAGATTCCCACTGTAGTGAAAAGAACGGTCAACAAAGAGGAACAGCGCGTTGACATCGAACTGCGGTACGAGGATTTTGATTTTAATTCAAAGGTCCGGGTCAGTGCTGATGGCGGTTCTGTATTAATCAGCGTGACGCTCGATAAGCCATTACCGGAGGTGTTGGAGGGACGGACAGGGTTCAACCTGGAATTTGTTCCGGCATTGTATTTTGAAAGGACATTTGTGATGGACGGAGATGCAGGGATTTTTCCACTGCACCCCTCAGATTCAATGAGGCTGATGCCAGCAGGGTCCCAGTTGCAGCAGTTCGCGGGACATTCCACTTTCGACGACCGTGGAAGAGGCGAATACGTGGAACCGAAACCCTTTGCCAGGGGAAAGAGGTTGATCCTGGCACCTGAAGACCCCCGAAGACGGGTGAAGATTGAATCAGTCACCGGAAACGAACTGATGCTCCTGGACGGGCGTAATGTGGCCCAGAACGGATGGTACGTGGTGCGGTCCCTCATCCCGGCCGGGAAGACGGGCCGGGTGGTTGAATGGCGCATCACTCCTTCGGTTATCAGAAACTGGATCAGGGAACCGGTGATCGGGTTTTCACAGGTTGGGTACCATCCGGACCAGGAAAAGATCGCTGTGATCGAGCTGGATCCCAACGATCTGATCATCGCCGAGGCGTCACTGTTAAAGATGGATGAGCAGGGCGGGTGGGTCGAAAAATACAAAGTGAGAGTGGAAGACTGGGGGGACTTCTACCGTTACCACTATGTCCGGCTGGATTTCTCATCGGTTACCGATCCGGGCCTGTACATGATCCGGTACGGGAACCAGAAAGCGGGACCGTTCCCCATCGGGTCACACGTTTATGACAAAGGATGGCAATCCACACTGGATGTATGGTTCCCCGTACAGATGGACCACATGTTCGTGAATGAGGCCTACCGTGTATGGCACGGTGCCGCTCACCTGGATGATGCCCGCCAGGCACCTGTCAGCCACCAGCATTTCGATGGTTACCGCATGGGGGATACTACTGAAACAAAGTATAAGCCCGGGGAACACGTTCCAGGACTGAACATCGGGGGCTGGTTCGATGCGGGTGACTTCGACATACGCACCGGGTCCCACTGCAACACGGTGCTGAGTTTCGTGGAATCATGGGAACATTTTCGATTGCAGCGGGATCAAACGCTGGTGGACCAGCAGCAGCGTTATGTGGATATCCATCATCCCGATGGTACATCGGATATCCTGCAGCAGATCGAGCACGGCACCCTGGCGCTCATTGCCCAGCACCGGGCATTCGGCCGGGCAATCCCGGGAATCATCGTACCCAACCTGCACCAGTACCACCATCTGGGTGACGGCTCCACCATGACCGATAACCTGGTCTACAATCCGGACATGGAACCTTACCAGTCGGACGGCCTATCAAGCGGGACACCGGATGACCGCTGGGCATTCACCATGAGAATGCCCTCGAACAGCTACAGTTCGGTGGCTGCCCTGGCAGCAGCCGGACGCGCCCTGCAGGGCTACAACGATGCACTGTCCGGGGAGTGCCTGACCACTGCTGAACGTGCGTGGACGGATGAGCAGGCACAACCTGAGGGTGAAGGCCGGAGGACTTTCTTCGGAAGGGGAGGAGAGATCCGGGCATTGCTGCAGCTATATATCAGTACGGATAAAAAGCAATATGCGGATCAGTTCAGGGAAAAGTTGTTTGCAGCACTGGAGAACAATGTGGACAGAAACATCTATTATGCCGTGCAGGCGGTCCCGTATATGGATCAGGAATATAAAGAGAAGCTGATCCCATATGTAAAGAAATACAGGGAATCCAATGACAACATGTTGGCCGGGAATCCTTACGGGGTGCCCATCAGAGAAGGCGGATGGGCGGGTAACGGGGGTATTGTCGGATGGTCGATCACCAATTACCTGCTGCATCAGTCATACCCTGAGATCATCGGGCCGGAATACACCTATCGCGGGATCGGTTACATTTATGGCTGCCATCCCTGTTCAAACATTTCATTTGTTTCGGGTGTGGGCAGATATTCCAAGAGAATGGCATACGGCAACAACCGGGCAGATTTTTCATTTATTGCAGGAGGGATCGTCCCCGGGGTCCTGGTGCTGAAGCCCGATTTCCCTGAGAACATGATCGAATGGCCGTTTTTATGGGGAGAGAATGAATATGTGATCGACATTTGCGCAGAATATATCTTCCTGGCCAACGCCGCGGCGAGGCTGGGTCATTCGAAATGATCTGTCCTGCGGGTTAATCCTTCTGTGCCGGAATATTAATGACGGCGTGATATGCGGGTTTGGGCCGTCCCTCCCTGTCGAACAGGAGAGGGTAATTGGTCCTTCCGGGAACAGGATAGCCGTTTTTCCAGGACATGCCGTCGTGCACACCCCAGAAAGTGACCCGGTCGATCACTTCCCTGTGCTTGTAAAAGATACCGAACAGCTCCGCGTACCGGTCTGTGAGTTGCTGCTGCACATCATCCGGAAGGCCCTCCCTGTAAGGATCAAGGTATTCCTTGAACTCGGGCAGCTGAAACTGTTCGTGGGCCATCACAGTTCCGATGATCTGGCCCTCCCTGGTCAGGGGCAGGACATCCACATCCAGTTCGGTGATCATGACCTTCACGCCCAGTGAGCTGTAAGCCTCGATGGCTGCCTCAATGTATTCGTTTTTTGGATAGTTGAGTCCCCAGTGACCCTGTATCCCGATCCCGTCGATCCTGATCCCTTCCTCCTGGAGCATCTTCACAAGCCGGACGATGCCATCCCTTTTCGCAGGCCGCCAGGCATTGAAATCATTATAGTAGAGCTCGGTTCCCGGAGCATATTCGCTGGCAAACCTGAAAGCCTGTTTCACCAGCTCGTCCCCGTCCCCCACAGCCTTTACCCAGCTTGTCTGCCGGTAATTTCCGTCATCACCGATCACTTCGTTCACCACATCCCATGCATGCACTTTTCCCGCATACCGGCCTGCCACCGCTTCAATATGGCTCCGCATCCTTTCGATCTGCTCCTCCGGCGAATTGGGATTCCCCTGTTCATCGGTAAAGAACCAGTCAGGTGTCTGGTTGTGCCAGACCAGTGTGTGGCCCACAATGAACATACCATGCCCGGTGCCGAACTCCACCAGCGCATCGGCCGGGGCAAAATTGTACTCCCCGGGACGGGGATTGACCGGCCCCGCCTTCATCGCATTTTCCACGGTGATGGTGTTGAAATGCCGGAGGACCAGATCACTTGTTTTTCCGGCCCTTTCCGATGTAATCCACCGGTTGACCGAACTCCCGATTAAAAATGAATCCTCGTACGCTTCTTTCAGGGAGTCCGGGATCAGCGGCTCCTTTTTATGCTGCGGGTAACTGCCCAAAAGCAGCATACAGCTTAATAACAGGATGGTTCTTTTCATGGATTCAATATACCATTTTTGCGGCTGTCGATTTTCCAGTTACTTTTCCCGGCCTGTCAGAATGTCTTCCAGCCTGTCCCTTTTCACGTAATTATCAAAGTGGAATGACCGGGCGAGTGCCTTCAGTTCTTCATCAGACAGCCCTTCGAACAAATCACAATATTCAGGTACAAGTGCTTCAGAGATCATGATATGCCTGACAAACCGGCTTATCTGGCGCAGCTGGCCTTTTGGATAAGGATCGTACCCGGGAAACTCTCTGGCAAATAATTCTTCCAGTGGCTGCATGACCTGCCTGATATTTTTATCGGTTGATCCCCAGGCATCGGCTCCGAGAGAATCTTTTCTTGAAAGGAATGCCGAGACCAGTTTCATATATGGTGTATTCCCGTTCTGGTGCATAATGGCCTGCAGGCCCATATCCTTATACAGCCAGATGCACCAGCTCACTTTGTATTTGTCGTAGTATGCCAGCTGATCTTTCAGTATCTGGTACCGCATGTCATCTTTTTCAGGATTACCGGTATACACAGGGCCGAACTCTCCAACCCAGATAGGAACACGGTGGGAGAACATAAATTCACTTCTCCGGAGGAAATCATATTCAAGGGTATCCTTGTCAAAATACCTGCCGCTGGTATAACCGGGATAATCCCCGCCGGAAATGAACCCGGGGATTGCATAATCGTGATTGGTGTAGACCACATTCTCCCATATTTCGGTGAACTTGTCAAAATCAGTCGCATACAGATCACCTTCAAGGAACAGAATATGATCCGGGTCGATTTTCCGGATCGCATCTTTCAGGCGCCTGTAATAGGGGAAGACTTTCTCGCCTGTTGGCTCGGCCGGCTCATTGATCAGGTCATAGCCGGCAACCCACGGCTGGTCCCTGTAGCGTTCCGCGATCGCTTCCCAAAGATACAACACCCTGTCCTGAAAATCCTTATGCTCCCAGAACAATGCTCTGTGGGTGGGATTGTCGCTGTGCCAGTGCTGGTTCTGGAATCCCGGCAACGCATGAAGGTCGATGATGGTATAGATTTGATGCGCTGCACACAATCCAATGACCCTGTCAAGGTGATCAAACGCACCTTCCTTGATGACCCGTGGATTCATATCATCTTCAAAAAGCCGGTAATTGATGGATATGCGTACCAGGTTCAGTCCCAGACTGTGGATGTATTCCGCATCGGATTCCGTGAAATAATTCTCGAGGAACGTATCGAAGTAAAGATTGTATTTCTTTTCTCCCAGCACATTCAGCAGCCCTTCGCGCATGGTTTCTTCA
>DSDZ01000240.1 GCA_011048475.1 Bacteroides sp.
ATTTTATATAGGTATATTTCTATTTATTTATATATTTGTCATATAATATAAATGCATATCCGATGAAAAAGTACTGGTTGATCGCGCTGTTTGCCCTCGCATTCATTGCTGTGCTGGGGATCATCTTTCCCTTCAGCTTTGACACAGGAGATACTTCAGGTCTTGATACGGGAGATGTGGCGTGGATGCTTGCATCCACCGCTCTGGTTTTCCTGATGACACCTGGACTGGGATTTTTTTACAGCGGTATGGTGAAACCCAAGAATGTGATTTCCACCATCCTGCAGAGTTTCATTGCCATGGGGCTCATCAGCGTGCTCTGGGTGGTATTCGGTTTCAGCCTTGCTTTTGGAGAGAGTGTGGGAACCGAAGGGTACGGTTTTTTCGGCAACCCTGCCACCTACTTCATGTTCAAAGGAGTGGGTGCAGCGCCCGACCCCGCTTTCGCAGGCACCATCCCGCTTGCCCTTTTCGCGTTGTTCCAGCTGAAGTTCGCCATCATCACCCCTGCCCTGTTCACAGGTTCGTTTGCAGGAAGGGTCAGGTTTACCGCCCTGATGATCTTCATGGTCCTGTTCATGATCTTCATCTACTGTCCGCTGGCGCACTGGACCTGGCATCCCAACGGCTTTCTCCGGAACTGGGGGGTTCTGGACTTCGCCGGCGGAACGGTGGTGCATATGTCAGCCGGCATGGCTGCCCTGGCAGGGGCGATCTTCTTCGGTCCCCGCCGGGATTATGCGAAGCCGTTTTACCCGGCCAACATCCCCTTCGTGCTTCTGGGAACAGGCCTCCTCTGGTTCGGATGGTTCGGATTCAACGCGGGATCCGCACTGTCATCCTCCCATACGGCTGTAAAAGCCCTGCTGAATACAAATACGGCTTCCGCCTCTGCCATGTTGGTTTACATCTTCTTCGACGGCATCAGGGGAAGAAAACCCTCAGCACTCGGAGCCTGCGTGGGGGCCGTGGTGGGACTGGTGGCCATCACCCCTGCAGCGGGATTCGTCTCGGTGGGATCCAGCATCTTCATCGGGGGAGCGGCCGCCGTTGCCAGCAACCTGATGATCTATTATTTCTCCCGAAGGGGACTGGATGATACACTCGACGTGTTTCCGGCCCACGGGATCGGAGGAATGGTGGGCATGTTCCTCACAGGTGTTTTTGCCGAGGAGGTCGGACTGATTTACGGGGAGCCCACCACCTTCCTTTACCACCTGCTGGCCCTTGTGATTGTGACGGTTTTTGCATTCGGGGGCTCTTACCTGCTGTACAGGATCACCAACTGGATCATTCCCATGCGTGTGCCAAGCCTCTACGAGGATGTGGGGCTGGATATGAGCCAGCACAACGAAAGCCTTTTCTACGAGAACGATGCGAAGGTGAAAATACGCAAAGAGAAACTCAGGAATTATTCCCCCGATTTCTATCCCCGCCGCCAGCGGGTCTGAACAAAATAGTCCATAAAGATCCTCCTGAGGTGGTCCCTGGTCCCGTGCATGTCCAGGGTCCTTCCCAGTTCTTTCTCCATGGAGGTAACCCCGCCGGTCCGGTACCCGCATGGATTGATGTATGAAAAGTAATCCAGGTCTGTGTTCACATTCAGCGCAAATCCGTGCATGGTCACATACCGGCTGGAGCGAATCCCGATGGCACATATTTTCCTGGCCTTCACGGGATGGTCCGCATCCAGCCAGACGCCCGTTGCCTTTTCCTTCCTGGTGGCTTTGATGCCGTGGTCGCCCAGCAGCGCAATGATCACCTGCTCCAAGCGCTCCACATACTGTCTGAGCCCGATCTCCAGCACCTCCAGGTCCAGGATCGGATATCCCACGATCTGCCCCGGTCCGTGGTAGGTGATATCACCTCCCCTGTTTGTCCTGAAATAGGTAGCATTGATCTTTCGAAGATATTCCTCCTGAACGAGCAGGTTTGTTTCGTCCCCGCTTTTACCCAGGGTATATACGTGCGGATGTTCACAGAAGAGCAGGTACTGTTCGGGACGGCCATCCCCTGAGGGATTCTTTTTATATTCCACCAGTTTCTGAAAAAGTGTTTCCTGGCATTCCCAGGCCTTCCCATATTCGATGGTCCCGAGGTCCCTGAAGTGGATAGGCGGATTATGATCCATGGAATCCGGTGCTTTTATCGCTCATCACGGGACGATTGATGTGCTTCTCGGCGTGGTAGGAGGAACGGACGAGGGGACTGGACTCCACATACCTGAATCCCTTCCTCAGACCTGTTTCCCGGTAGGAATCAAATTTTTCGGGGGGCACATAATCTTCCACGGGCATATGGTCCATGGTGGGCTGAAGATACTGTCCCAGGGTGAACACCTCGCATCCGGCTTCCAGCAGATCATCCATCGTCTGCAGGATTTCGTCCTCTGTCTCTCCCAGCCCGAGCATGATCCCTGACTTGGAGATCATCCCTGACCGGCCTACCTGGCTGATCACCTCCAGGCTTCTTCTGTATTTTGCCCTTGAGCGGATCAGGGGGGTAAGCCGTTCGACCGTCTCCAGGTTGTGGGAAATGACCCCGGGAGCTGCATCAATGACCATTTCCACCAGCGCCGGCTGCGCATCAAAATCGGGGATCAGTGCCTCCATGGTCAGTCCCGGCACCTCCTGCCTGAGGATGCGGATGGTCCCTGCCCAGAATCCTGCTCCCTTGTCCGGCAAATCGTCCCGGTCCACCGAAGTGATCACCACGTGGCGGATCCCCATTGCTCTGACGGATTCAGCCAGTCTGTATGGCTCATCCTCATCCACCGGCCCTGGACGGCCGGTCTTCACCGCACAGAATTTGCACGAGCGGGTACAGATATCCCCGAGGATCATGAAGGTGGCTGTCCCCGCCGCCCAGCATTCCCCGATATTCGGACAATTGCCGCTGGTGCATATGGTATGGAGGTGGTTCCTCTTCACCACCTCCTTTACCTCCAGGTAGTGTTCTCCTCCCGGCATGCGCATGCGCATCCAGGATGGGAGCCTTTTTCTCGCCTGAACCATTTTTCTTATTGAATCATCACTTTTCATCCGGCCTCTTTCTGAAATGAATATCAGCGGTTCTGCGAAGGTAATCATAAATCGGGACTTTTCTCCGGTGACTATTTTTGCTACTTTTATTCTCCATAAAACAATGGGATGAAGGAACAGAACGAACTGCTGCTGCTGGCAAAAAGGATACAGGCCATTGCTGAGAGCGGGATCCACTACACGGAAAGTGACTACGACCTGGACAGGTACGGCAACCTGGAGGAGATCGCCACCAGGATGATCTCCCTGATCACCCACCTCTCCCATGACACGGTCAGGATGGTCACCCCCGAGAACAATGGTTACAGGACCCCGAAGGTGGACCTGCGCTGTGTGATTTTCAACGACAAACATGAGATCCTGATGGTCCAGGAGAGGGTCGACTCCTGCTGGTCCCTTCCCGGAGGCTGGTGCGACATCGGATTTACACCCACCGAGATTGCCGAGAAGGAGGCATTTGAGGAGGCCGGGATCAGGGTGAAAGCCGGAAGGCTCCTGGCCATTTTCGATAAAAGATGTCACGACCACCCGGAAGACCTCTTTTATACCTACAAGATCTTCATGGAATGCGTGGCAGAGGACGACCGGGTATCCACCGGGATGGAAACCCTGGACGTGGGATTCTTTGCACAGGACAAACTGCCTCCCCTGTCCACTCCCAGGAACACCAGGGACCAGGTCGACAAAATGTTCGACTTCCATTTTGGAAGACTCTCCTGGCCCATCGTTGACTGAGCTTCGTGGATACACATGCCGGCATACTGGTTATCGGGGCGGGTGCCATCGGGAGTATCACCGCCGGGATGCTGAGCGCGCGCGGCATCCCGGTCACCCTTGTCTGCAGGAACGCTGAACAGGCCGGGAAGATCGCCTCCGGAGGCATTCAGCTGTCTGGCCGTGGCTGCGACCGCCTCGTCAGGGTCCGGACCGCAGCCGGTCTGGACCGGATCGCATGCTGCGTGGATACAGTGTTCCTTGCCACAAAGGCGTACCAGGTTCAGGGGATCGCCCGGCAGCTTGTCCCCCTGCTGAATAAGGACAGCCGTGTGGTATCCATGCAGAACGGGATCGTGATAGAGGAACTAGCAGGGATCGTGGGAGCGGAACGGAGCGTGGGCTGCGTGGTCAGGTTTGGTGCCACCCTGCACGAACCGGGAGTGGCGGAGATGACCTCCCGGGGGAGGATCCTGGTGGGTTATCCCGACCGGCCGGGCGATGGGCAGCTTGATGAAATCGCCCGGATCATGGAAAACATTGCACCGGTCGCCGTTACCGGCCGCATCATGTCCGAATTGTATTCCAAGCTGATCATCAACTCCTGCACCTCAACTGTGGGAGCCATCAGCGGTCTCACCCTGGGAGAACTCCTGAAAAAAAGAAGGGCACGGCAGATTTTCACGGCTGTGGCCCGGGAGGCTCTGCGGGTGGCCGGGGCCGGACACCTGCATGTGGCTCCCCTGGCGGGAAGGCTGACATGGGAGGGCCTGCTTCACATGCATCCCGCTCTCCGGCAAGGTTTGATCAGGCTTCTGGGGATGCGGTACAGGCATCTGCGGTCAAGCAGCCTCCGTGCGATCGAAAGAGGCAGGTCCACCGAGGTAGATTTCCTGAACGGTCACATCGTCAGGAAGGGGGTATCTCTTGGAGTGGATAGTCCCGTCAACAGGAGGCTGGTGGAGATGATTCATGAAATGGAACAGGGAAGGCGCCCCGCCACCCCCCTGAACCTGGAGGATGATCAGCTGGCCCGGCACCTGTGAACCATTTCTCCGGAGAAGTTCTTCTGTATCAGGCTGAGAAATATCTTTAAAATGCTGGACTTTTTCAGTCATATGTTCTAAATTTATTGGCATCTGATATGTTCATCTCTCTGTCATGTTTCTTCCGCGATCGATCACAATTTCAAATTTTTCACAATTAACCCCATCATCCATGAAACAAACGTTCCATTGCATGTCAAGATTATTGTCGGTTTTCGTGCTCTTTCAGCTGCTCTCCGGATGCCTGATGGTTCCCGGAAAACTGGTTCCCACGGTACACACCCTTCCCGACAGATCCGCCTATGAAAACAAGCCTGATGTTTTCATTGATTTGAATTTCCACACCTTCCTCAGCGGAAAACACTCGGCTCCGGTGGAAAATATCACTGCAAAAGATCAATTTCTGAACATTGTCAGGAATGTCACCGACCGGTCAAATCTGTTTGAAAGCTACACCTTTGACAGGTTTGAAGGCAGCGATAAGGACCTCACCATTCAGATGGATATGATGAACACAGGCAACAATACGGGTGCCATGCTTGCAGGATGTGTCAGCGGCTTGACCCTCACCGTGATTCCCGTGGCTGTAAAGGACAATTATGTTCTGACTGCCACATTGCTCGATTCCAGCGGCACCGAGCTGGCCACATACAGGTATGAGAATTACGTAAGAACCTGGATCCATATGTTTTTATTTCCGTTCTTCGGCACAATGAAGAAGGTGCCTGGAGAGGTGATGGAAAACATGGTCCGTAACCTGTACAATGATATCCTGCAGGACGGTTATCTGAAGTACGCATACCAGGAAAACGAACTTCCTGATTTTCTGTGCCTTAAATAGGCAGTTAGCCGCCAGTGGGATGCGGCAAAACTGATGATGCGCCACCGGGTGGGGAAGGTGCGGACCTGTCAGTCGATCTGTTTCTGGCTGTGTGAGTTCACGAACAGGATATTTTCCAGCGAGTCGTATCCCTGGAAGATCTTGGGCCCTTCGTGCCTGATCAGTTCGCTGTGAAAGCCGATGATGGTCAGGCCGGCGTTCGCGGAAAACTCGTTGATGATCGTCCGGGCGTTCCGTTCAGGTTTCTCGCTGATCACCTGGATGTTCTTTGATGTGATGGGCAGGCGGCCGCTCTGAACCAGCTGTTCCAGGTCGGCACGGACCTTTTCCTCATCTCCCTTTTCCTCCAGGAAGGATGCCCCTGGATGATGAAACTCAGGAGGATCATCAGGTGGAAATTCTCATAATCGCTGCTCCTGATCCACACATGGATCCCGTTTCTGTAGTTGATGGTCCGTTTTGTGCTCCCGAAGATGCACACATCGAAATAGCCCGCATTCACAAGGGAGAAATTCTCCACGATCTCCCTGAGTTTCTCGGGCTCCTCCCTGTCGTACTCAAGGATGACCATGTTGTTTTCCATTCCAGAGATGCCGGGCAGCTGGATGGATTGCGCGATCGCCGAGGTAAAGGAAGGTGAAATCATGGTATCCACATACACATGGCTGCCTTTCCCCCTGTAGTTCATGACCAGTTTCTCCTGTTCTTCCAGAGCGCGTGCGTAGCTGGCTTTCGAGTAATAATCTTCGATCAGGTGGATGTACGTACCGAATCCGTACCTGTAACTGATCCAGTTGGTCACCTGGAATGCCCTGTCCCGCCTGAAAGAGTCCCTCGAAATGCATATGGCACTGGGCCGCCACTCCTTTTCCCCTCTTGACTTGCGGCTTTGCTGCAGGTAGACCTGCAGGTTCCTGTTCAGCTGGAACAGGGCATTGCTGAAGATGGAGGAAAGGCCTTTGCGGTTCCGGTGGTAGTGGTAGTTGAAGAAGAACTCGAACGACTCGGTGAAGGCAATGATGTAAAAGGCCACGCTGATCGCCTGTGACAGATAGAGGGCAATCCCGATGGTGGCCCCGATGTTCAGGCCAAAAGATCGGGAAATGATGAAGTCTCCCCTCCCCCTTCCACCCGCTTGTTTGTGGCGATCTCAGAGATGGCGAATGCGGTGGGGACCGTCACCAGGTGGCCCAGCAGGATGGCGGGGACCAGTCCCCAGAAGCCGAGTGTGCCCACCGCAAATCCGAACCGGAGGAATAAAATGGCGCCGAATATGGTGGCGATGGCGGTGAAAAACACCGTGGCGGTTCCGAAAGACTTCTTGGAGGGTGCTGCCATGATCCGATTTAGCAATGCGCAAATATAAAACAATCTCGTATACTCCTCTTAAATTACTATTTTTGAAAAAGCATATGCGTCCACTCTCATCATATCCCTGGATCGCTGTACTGATGTGGGTATGCAGTCTCCTTCCCGCACAGGAAGCAGCACTGCAGTACGGTCTTCATCCCGGGGAAACCTGCGGACTGGAGATCGAGCTGCACCAGAACACCCATTCCGAATCGGCGGGAAGCGACGAGGTCACCCTCTACTGCCGGATGAACATTGACTTTTATGTGGATTCGGTTGATCACGGCGGAATGATCCACCTGGTGGCCGGGTACAGGGACCTGCTCCTTTCCATGCTGGCCCCCTCCATGGGGATCGACATCAACTCGGAAAGCGGAAGGGATCCCATGCTCACGGAACTGCTGGATTCGCTGCAGCAAAGGGAATTCCGCCTGGTGATGCACCCCTCGGGAGAACTGAGGTCACTGGAGGAGATCAGCCCGGTCATCAGGGAGCTTGTCACCGCCGTTTCAACGGATACCCTTCACCGGGAAGTGGTTCTGAGCACGCTGGATGAAGTATACGGCACCGGTGCCTTTCAGAGCATGTTCCAGCTTTTTGTCTCGGTATATCCCCTGGTTCAGCCCATCAGGAACTGGACGAGGGACCTGACCTATTATTTCAACACAAAACCCGTACAGATGACCAACCGTTATTTCCTGACCCGGACCACGGACAGGGTGATCATCATCCAGGGACTGGGCATGCTCAATTCGGCCGGGGATTTCCGCGAAGAAGACGGGGCACGCGAAGTGGCATCATCCGTTTCGGGAAGCCAGACCTTTGATTTTCAGATGGATATCGAAACGGGATGGCTGAAACAATGTGTCTCCCGCCAGCGGGTGGTGGTCGAAACGACCATCATCAGGGATCCCCTGCTGCCGCGGGGACTTCAGATCCCCTCCTATACCGAAACCCTGTTCGAGGTGAAGGGAACCCATGCGGAAGTTAAACATGATCCTGATGA
>DSDZ01000105.1 GCA_011048475.1 Bacteroides sp.
CCTTGCCGCGAACAAGAGCCCGAACAAGGTCTTCGGCATGGCCGGGATCCTGGACACAGGCCGGTATAAAGCTTTCATTGCAGATGCACTGGAGGTTTCGCCGAACGATATCCACGCCATGCTGATGGGGGGTCACGGAGACACGATGGTTCCCCTGCCCAGGTACACTTCCGTCAGCGGGATCCCTGTAACGGAGCTGCTGAACCAGGAGGAGATCGAGAAGATCGTGGAAAGGACCAGGAAAGGAGGCGGGGAACTGGTCAATCTGATGGGAACATCAGCCTGGTATGCGCCCGGGGCCGCGGTGGGGCAGATGGTGGAAGCCATCGTGGATGACCAGAACCGCATCTTTCCCGTGTGCGCCTATCTGAACGGGGAATACGGATTGAAAGACATCTACCTCGGAGTGCCCGTGAAGCTCGGCAGGAGCGGGGTGGCGGAGGTCATTGAGATCAGTCTGAACACAGATGAAAGGAAGCTGCTCACCACATCGGCCGAAAGTGTACGAAAAGTCATGAAAGTGCTGGATGACCTGAAGCTTTTCGATTGAGGCACCACCTGCAATTTCCAAAAAATAGTGCTATATTTGCGGCCTAATCCGAAAACCACAAATAAGTAACTATTAATAAACAGGTTAAAAATGCAAAACAAAGGTGCCATCAGGTTCTTTACCATCGTGCTTGCGCTGGTAAGCATATACCAGCTTTTGTTCACTGTTTTTGCACAGAAGGTGGAGAGGGATGCCAGGAAATATGCAGAAGGGGATGTGCAGATGGAACGGGCTTACCTGGATTCCATGAAAAGCGAGGTCGTTTACAACGTTCTGTTCAAGAAATATACCTACCAGGATTGCAAGGAAAGGGAGATCAACCTGGGTCTTGACCTGAAAGGCGGGATGAATGTGATCCTGGAAATAGCCGTGGAAGACATCATCCGCTCCCTCGCGGCACCTCAGTACCTCAGCGATCCCGTATTTACAGAGACCATGGCGCTGGCCAGGGAGAAGAAAAGGACCAGCCAGAGTGATTTTGTGGACATTTTCGCGGAGGCATTTGAAGAGCTCAATCCGGGCGCCCAGCTGGCGCAATTCTTCATGACGCCCGAAACCCGTGGCGATATTGATTTCAATACAACCAACCAGGAGGTGGTTGTATTCCTGAAGGCGGAGGCGGAGGATGCCATTGATAATTCCTACAACGTACTGCGAAACAGGATTGACCGCTTCGGGGTCGTGCAGCTGAATATCCAGAAACTCGAACGGCAGGGGAGGATCCTGGTCGAGCTGCCCGGTGTGAGGGAACCCGAGCGGGTAACGAAACTGTTGACGGGGACCGCAAACCTGGAGTTCTGGACCACCTACCAGAGTGCGGAAGTCTGGCAGTACCTGGAAGAGGCCAACCGTCTGCTGGCCGATATCATGCAGACGGGAGATGTTCTGGAGACGGAATCCCTGCCGGCGGAATCCACCCCGCAGGAACCGGCGGCCGGACAGGAAGGCGAAGAGTCCCTGCTGGACCTTCCCCAGGACGAACTGTTGCTGGATACGGCCGGACTGGACCTGCTTACCGATCTTGACACCGCTGCGATGTATGATGATGAGGAGGCGCAATTCTACCGTGAAAATCCGCTGCTCGCCGTACTGACTCCCTATCTGGACAACCAGCGTAATTTCATTCCGGGATCAGCGGTGGGGGTGGTCCTGCTGAAGGATACCGCCACAGTCAACCGCTACCTGGCCATCCCCCAGATCAGGCAGCTGTTCCCCTCCGACCTGGTCTTCGCGTGGCACTTTGAACCGGATGGGGAGGATCAGCAATTCATCAGGCTCCATTCCCTGAAAGCCACCCGCAACAACCAGCCTGCCATGGGCGGTAAATTCGTGACCGATGCCAGGGTGGGGACGGACCCCTACACGGGCGAGTTTGAGGTAAGCATGAGCATGAACTCGGAAGGAGCCAAGCGGTGGGCCAACCTGACCCGGGAAAATGTGGGCGAAGCCATTGCCATTGTGCTGGACGGACTGGTCTATTCTGCTCCCACGGTCAGTGAGGAGATCAAAGGTGGCAGTTCATCCATATCCGGGAATTTCAGCCAGGCCGAGGCGGATGACCTTGCCAACATTTTGAAATCGGGAAAAATGCCTGCCCGTGCAAGAATCGAATCCAGCGAGGTGATCGGGCCGTCCCTGGGGGCCGAATCCATCCGGGACGGACTGAACTCTTTCCTGATCGCTTTTCTGGTGGTTCTGGCTTACATGATCTTTTACTACAGCCGGAGGGCCGGACTTGTGGCGGATATCGCTTTGCTGGCCAACATGTTTTTCCTGATGGGGGTGCTCGCCTCACTGCAGGCGGTGCTCACCCTGCCGGGGATTGCCGGGATTGTGCTTACCATCGGGATGTCGGTGGATGCCAACGTGCTGATCTATGAAAGGATCCGGGAAGAGATCACCGCGGGCAAGAATCTGAAAACAGCCGTGAAGGACGGTTACAAAAATGCCTATTCGGCCATCTTTGACTCCCAGATCACCACCTTCCTGACGGGACTGATCCTCTTCTTCTTCGGGACCGGACCGATCAAGGGTTTTGCCACCACCCTGGTCATCGGGATCCTCACGTCGCTTTTCACCGCCATTGTCCTCACCAGGCTGATCTATGAGCGGATGCTGTCAAAGGGACAGAACATCACCTTCGACACCCGGCTGACAAGGAATGCCTTTAAAAACACAAAAATTGATTTTCTCGGATCACGAAAAACGTTCTACGTGATTTCAGGGGTGCTCATCCTGGCGGGTGCCGTTTCGCTGGCTACCCGGGGACTGAACCTGGGGGTGGATTTTTCAGGGGGCCGCAATTACGTGGTTGCCTTCAAGCAGGAGGTGCAGACCCAGGATGTGGCCCGGGACCTGGAAGCCGCTTTCGGGGAAGCTCCCACCGTGATCACCTACGGAGAGAAGAGCACGGTCAGGATCACCACCAAGTATTTGATCGAGGATGACAGTCCCGAGGTGGATTCCATCATCAAATCACAAATGTTCAACAGTTTACAGAATTATCTGGACGACGATGCCACGGTGGAGGATTTTCTGAACAGCCAGGAGTACATCATCAGTTCCCACAAGGTGGGTCCCACCATCGCAAGTGATATCAAGAGGGCGGCTGTGATCGTGGTCTTCGCATCCCTGCTCGTCATCTTCCTCTATATCCTGGGCAGGTTCCGAACCTGGCAGTTTGGACTGGGTGCGGTGGCTGCACTGCTCCATGATGTGATCATCATCATCGGGCTTTTCTCCCTGTTGCACGGGTTGATGCCCTTTTCGCTGGAGCTGGACCAGTCTTTCATCGCAGCCATCCTGACGGTGGTGGGATACTCCATCAACGATACGGTGGTGGTGTTCGACCGGATCAGGGAGTACCTGGGTCTCCAGAAACGAAGGGAACGAAAGGAAGTATTCAACACCGCGCTGAACAGCACACTGAGCCGTACCTTCAGTACATCGCTCAGTACTTTCTTCGTAATCCTGGCCATCTTCCTGTTCGGAGGCGACGTGATCCGCGGGTTCACCTTTGCATTGCTGCTGGGGATCGTGGTGGGTACCTATTCATCCCTGTTCATTGCCACACCGGTGGTATTCGATACCACCAGGAAGGAGAAGGCTGTTGTGGCAGCAAAAGGCAACTCAAAGTAACAGGGAGCCACACCTGAAAATGTATCCTACGCCCCTTTTCGTTTCAAGGGTGACGGAGGGTTCAGCCTGAAGGTATTTTCGGAGCCTGGAAATGAATACATCCATGCTTCGCCCCATGAAATAATCGTTCTGGCCCCAGAGCTCCTGCAGGATCTGTTCCCGTTTCAGCAGGGTATCCCTGTGTTCGATCAGATACCTGAGCAATTCTGCTTCCCTGGGCGTGAGGCTGTGTTTTATCCTGCCGTCGTCGATCACCAGGTCATCAAACCTGATCTGCAGGCATCCGAGGGTGACCGAGGCCAGATCATTCTTTCCGGATCTTTTCAGGATATTGTGGATACGCAGGACCAGCTCCTCTGCTTCAAAGGGTTTTGTAATGTAATCATCCGCCCCGATCTTCAGTCCTTTGAGCCGGTCCTCCTTCTGGTTCTTCGCGGTCAGAAAAATGACGGGCATCTCGGGATCATGCGACCGGATCTCCCGTGCCAGGGTGAATCCGTCCATCACCGGCATCATCACATCCAGGATGCAAAGATCGGTGTGGTATTTGCGGAATACCTCCAGTCCGTGTTTGCCATGGTTGGCGGTATGCACTGTAAAACCTGATAATTCAAGGTACTGTGCCAGCACCTTCTGCAGGTCGATATCGTCTTCAACTAGCAATAGTTCCATTTTCTGCAGGTATGATAATATGAAAAGTTGTGCCCTTTCCGGGGCTGCTCCGGACAGAAATCGTACCCCTGTGGGCTTCCACGATCTGCTTCACATAATAGAGTCCCAGTCCCAGTCCTTTGATCACCCTTTTACGGGATACCTCCCCGCGGAAGAATTTTTCAAAGAGATGTTTCTGCTCCTCCCTGCGGATCCCGGGTCCGTTATCCGAAACGGTGATCTTCAGCTCCTGATCACTTCCGGAAACATCCAGTCCGATCCTGCAGGGCTGGTTTCCATACTTCACGGCGTTGGAAAGCAGGTTGCTGATCACGGTGGACATGTGCACCTCATCCAGGGAAAACGTTTCCTCCCGGAGGTCAAATTTGAGATCGATGCGGGGTGCTGCACTGCCCTGTTCCATCTGAAAGGCCTCCACCAACTCCCGGATCCATTTTTCTGTCTCCACCCGGGTTCGTTCCAGCCGCACCTGGTCCCTTTCCCATATGTTGATATCCAGGATCCTGTCGATCAGCTGGGAAAGGTGGCGGTTCTGCTTTTTGATCATCATGGAGAGTTCTTCTACCTTTTTCTCCTGCTGGATGATGGTGCGGTCTCCCAGTGAGCTGGATGCGACCGCAATGGTGGAAAGCGGAGTTTTCAGTTCGTGGGTCATGTTGTTGATGAAATCGCTTTTCATATCAGACAGCCGCTTTTGCACCAGCATGTTGCGAAGCGTGAGGTAATACACGGTAAAAATGAACAGGAGGGTGAGGACGGCCAGGGCGAGGATCAGCCACATTTCTTTGAGGATCATCTCGGACCTGTTTTTGAAGTCGATAAGGACGTCAAAGGTGATGCGGAAAAAATTCCGGTCGAAAGCATAGGTGCCTGCCAGCAGGGCATTCGCGGGAACATGCGGCAGCTGGAGGCTGTCCGGATACACGTCCTGCTGGAATCCCATGTCGGTCAGATACAGTTCATTGATCCGGATATGGTAGGAGAAAACGGGCTCCTCACCGGCCCTTCTGATATACTGTTTCAGAAAACTGGCGGGTTCCCTGTATTCATTGAGCACTTTGTAATATTCTTCAGCCGGGGTGGTCTGAAGGGTATCGGGATCCGAAAAGAGAAAATCAACGGCCATGTGATCCAGGAGGTAGAGGACCGAGTCGAACGCGTAGTTGTAATCCAGGCTGTTGAAAGCAACCATGCCTTCTTTCACGAGATTCCCGAACCTGGTATCGAATTGTTGCTGCCTGGTCTGGTAGGTATCCCTGATGAAAATCACCTGGACAACGATCAGTACAAGCAGGGCAAAAGCGGCCAGCCATATCAGTAAACGGCTCTTCATTCCGGTAAATTACAGGGCTAAGATAATACCTGTTGTTCTCATTAACCAATCATTAACACTACATTAACCGGGGTGTACGGATCATCGCGTTAAATTTGTAATGAATCAAATGATCACACATAACCAACATATAACGCTTACTGCAATGAAAACAATACAGATTCTTCGGTACAGCATCCTCTCCCTGTGTGTGGTGATTTCCGCCGCGCTGGTATCCGCGCAGGAACCGGACAGGGAAAGGGAACAACGGGCCGAGAGGGAAGAGCAGATGATCCTCAGAAAACAGATGCTGGAGGAACAGCAGGAAAAAATGAAACAGCAGCATGAACAGATGAAAGAGATGCAGAAGCAGATCGAAGTTGAGATAAAGAACATACCCCAAATTTCAGATGATGATTTGAAAGTGATTAGAGAATTTGAGTGGAATCCTGATGGAAATTACAATTACATCTTTCGCAATTCCTTCGACCAGGGAAGCCGCTCCCAACTGACGCTCCGGAAAAACTTCGACGGAACGACCGATACCTCCAAAGGAGATTTTGATGTGGAAGAGGGCATTCGCAACTTCAGGTGCATGATCAATGGATCTGTAAGTTCAGGGGAGATACACATCCTTCTTGAATACCCCGACGGAAAAGTCTTCAAAGAACTAACCATCAATCCTTCTGCCGACATCAATTTCAGTCAGTCGGTTTCCGTCAAGGAAGATGAAGAGTCCAGATACACGGGTTCTTGGACCTATGTGATCAAAGCCGATAAAGCGGAAGGGAACTACATGCTGCAGATCGCCACGAACTGATGTCCAGATCCCTCAGAGGCGAAGTTAACCAGGCGCGGGCTCAGGGATGCAAAGTAAACACCTGGTTGGTGGTTCAGAAAGTACATCTTTGATCGGTCAGGCATACCCCATCGTCGCTGAAAATCCTTGTAAGACAAGTATTTATAGGCTTCCTCCGGGGTATGCCTGACTCTTTATCTCTGAGGGATGCTTGCGAAGCAGCCTGGCATCTTTTCGCGCCAGCAAAATTAGCACGCTGCGAGAAAGGATCCCTTAGAAAATAGAGGAGGAAACGCTCTTGATAGCAACCTCGCATCTTTTTGTCCCGTATTTGTTATCTTTGCGCAAAAGGATAAGGAATGTGCGGGACTTTCTTATTTATCAGCGGTCAGGAGATCATATTGGTCGTGCTGATGGTGCTGCTGTTATTTGGTTCGAAGGAGATCCCGAGGCTCGCAAAGACTTTCGGGAAAGGAATGAAAGAATTCAGGAGGGCCACGGAGGACATCAAACGTGAAATTGAAAGCAGTACGCCCGATCTGAAGGAGGACCTGAACGAAATCAAGAAGAACCTGACCAGGGAGGCGGATGAGATCAAGAAGAACCTGACCAGGGACGCAGAAGAAATCAAGCGGAACGTATCCAGGGACGCCGAAGAGATCAAAAGCAACATCACCAAAGACGCAGCAGCGGCGGGCAAAGACATCTCTGATGAGTAACGTCCTGCCGGAATACCCATGACCAGAGAAATCCTCCTCTTATTCGCCGGCTTGTTCCTGCTTTTCCTGAGTGGAAAGTATCTGGTCGACAGCAGCGTTGCCATTGCCCGCCTGTTCCGGATCCCCCCCATGATCATCGGGCTGACGGTTGTTGCATTCGGTACTTCGGCCCCCGAACTGCTGGTAAGCCTACAGGCTGCCGTCAGGGGTTTTCCCGAGATAGCCATGGGGAATGTGGTGGGGAGCAATATTTCCAATGTATTGCTGGTACTTGCCATCACGGCGATTATTTTTCCCATTCCGGTCCCTGAGAAATCGGTCAGGCGGGACTGGCCCGTGATGATGCTGGTCAGTATCCTGCTGTTTGTGCTCGTGCTTGACGGCCAACTGAGCAGGTTAGAAGGGGGCCTGTTCATCCTTTTACTGGCAGGTTACATCATCTATTCAGTGATCCAGGCCAGGCAAACAGGTCTTCAGGAGAAGTCCCCCGTGGAGGCCCCTTCCATGCGGTGGTGGATCGCCGCGGTGATCTTTCTGGTTTCCTGCGGGGGATTGGCCTTCGGGGCCGACCTGCTGGTGCGGAGCTCCGCTTCCATCGCCGGAGAGCTGGGTATTTCCCAGCGGGTCATTTCCATCACCATGGTGGCGGTGGGGACCAGTATTCCCGAGCTGGTGACCAGCGTGATGGCCGCACTGAAAAGGGAGACGGAGATCTCACTGGGC
>DSDZ01000104.1 GCA_011048475.1 Bacteroides sp.
GACCGAGGGAAAGGATTGCCTGATGATGGACATCGCCCATTGCAGCGACCTGCTGTTCGCCAACCAGTGGATGTACCGGACCATCCGTGTCTCCACCCCGCAGCCCATGGGTGTCAGGGTCTCCTGCAGCAGCAACATCCGCTTCCGGAACCTGCACAATTACACCCAGCGGCTCCAGGTGGTGGAATTCCCCGTATACGAAATGAACCGGGAGCTTCCCGCCTATCCCTGGGATATCGCCAGCCTGACGGTCACCGGCGATGAACCTGCCGCCCGGAACATCACCGGCAACGAACCTTCCACCCTGGGTATAACAGGCGATGAACGTGTCACCCCGGGCATCACAGGTGATGAACGTGCCACCCCGGGCATCCCAGGCGATGAACCATGGAAAGCACGGCGACTCGCTTCGGGATTCATCTTCGGGACGGGGCTCACGGCAGACAGCCGGGGGAATGTCTACTTCTGCGAACACGACCGGAAAAGGATCTACCGGTGGTCGGCCGAAGACCATTGCCTGAGCCTGCTGGCGGACCATCCATGGAAACCTTTTACACTGGCCACCGATACGGAAGACAACCTGCTGGTGGTGTTCAGGTATGACCCCCAGCCGGGGTACCTGGTGGACGGGCAGCAGGAGACGGTCCCCAGGCTGGAGGACGACAATCCCATGTACAGCGGATGGGGCAACAGCGGCTGGGCGGCCTGGGTCTGTTCCATGGACCCGGACAACCCGGACGAGACCATTGCCCTGCTGGAAAGGGTGCCCTCGGAAGCGGTGAAAACCGTGAAAAAGGCAATCTATCCCTCCAGCCGGTGGCGCTCTGACTTCGACCGGGCGGTGGAGTATATCCCCGAAAACACGTTCGTGGCCCCTGACGGGGTAACCGTGATCCCGGAGACCTATGACCTGGGGCGCTCGGCTGCCCTGTCAGAGGCTGTTCCGGGTGAACCATTTTTTGTCACCCGCGAGATCGACAAAACCACGGTGCGGCTGGATGTGGCAGAAGACGGGAAGGTGTCGGGCATGCAGGAAGTCGTTCCCAGGGGAGAGTACAGCACGGCGGTGGACGGGGACGGGAACCTCTATGTGGCGGACGGGCAGATTTTCGTGTATGATCAGGATTTCAATGAGACCAGGAGGATCTCCCTGGAGGAGCGGCCCATTTCCATTGTGTTCGGGGGAGCGGACTTTGGCACCCTGTTCGTGACCACCCGCACCTCCCTCTACGGGATCAGAGTCAACTAAAACTTTTGTGCGGCTCAATATTAGCTGGCTGTGATTTTGCTTCCAGCGCTGGACTATACCTCCTGCGCCGGACTATACCTCCTGCGCCGGACTTTGCCTCCAGCGCTGAATTGCAATAAATTTAAACCGCTTTTTTCAGGGTATCCGTTTCAACGAAAACAGGAATTCACAATTTTGTTACTTTTTCACATTTATGTGACTTTCCTGTTTTTTGAAAATTTTTATTTCAACGGTATAATTACCTTATTTATAATGATATAGGAAGATTCTCAAAAAATACGTGGATGGATGAAAACTAACAGGATTGTATAAAAGTCACATTTCTATGACTTCGTGAAATCATCAAAACAGACACCCACCTGAAAACGGTCACCCTCCATATTACAGCCACCCTCCATATTACAGCCACCCTCCATATTACAATCACCCTCCATATCACAGCCACCCTCCATATTACAGCCTTGCATGATGCGATCATTTGTTTTGCCTGGCAGTCATCAAATCCCTCTGAATTCAGCCTGTCATAGGTTATTTTTGTTTCCGGAGGGTCGTAGCCTTTAATCGATTTTTCACAATCTCATTCATCTGTTCCCTCAGTACCTCATTTTCTTCCATATGAACCTGAATCAGTTTATCGCGATGTGGGTCATCCGCAACTCCAGATGGCGACTTCATGGCTTCACTTTCTCCGTGAAGATCCGGCGGGCATGCTCCAGGGCGCTGTCGATACCGGACGGTTCCTTTCCGCCGGCTGTGGCGAAAAAAGGCTGACCGCCGCCGCCTCCCCGGATCGCCGGTGCGATCTCGCGGATCAGGGCGGAGGCATCCAGGCCGTGGTCCCGGATGACCTCGTCGGAAAGCATGATGGCCAGGTGGGCCTTCCCGTCGATCTCCGCACCCAGCGCCATGCAGATCTTTTCCTGGCGGGAGCGCATCCGGAACGCCAGATCCCTCAGTTGCGACGGTTCATCCACGTCCACAGATGACACCACAAGGAATGCATCTCCGACCCGTTCCATTTTCTGCTCCAGGTTCCGGGCGATGACTCCCAGCACCATCTTCTGGAACCGTTCCACTTGTTTTCCCAGCCTGCTGTTCTCCTCAAGCATCCCTTTCACGGCCTTCACCAGGTCCTTCTGTTTTTCGAAGGATTCGGAGATCTGGCGGACCATGTCCAGTTGGTGGTCAATGTACTTTTCGGCTGTTTCGCCGGTCACCGCTTCGATGCGCCTGATCCCTGCGGCCACGGATGATTCCCGCACGATCTTGAAGATCCCTATCTGACCGGTGGCCTGAACATGGATCCCACCGCAGAGTTCCACCGATTCCCCGAACTTGATCACCCTGACCGACTCCCCGTACTTCTCCCCGAACAGGGCGATGGCTCCCATGCCCCGTGCCTCCTTCATGGGGATGGAACGGTGCTCCTCCACCGGGTTGTTCTGGCGGATCATCCGGTTCACCTTTCGCTCCACCTCCCTGAGCTCTTCATCGGTCACCTTCGAGAAATGGCTGAAGTCGAACCGCAGATAGTCCGGGTCCACCAGCGAACCTTTCTGTTCCACGTGCTTTCCAAGCACCTCCCGAAGGGCGTGGTGCATCAGGTGGGTGGCCGTGTGGTTGTTGGCGGTGTTCACCCTGCGTCCCTCGTTCACCCTGGCGGTGAACAGGGCGGATGGATCTTCGGGCAGCTTTTTCGCCTGGTGGATGATCAGCTCGTTCTCCTTCCGGGTGTCGGTGATCTCGATCCGTTCCTTTTCATTCTCAATATAGCCGCGGTCGCCGATCTGTCCCCCGCTCTCCGCATAGAACGGGGTGATGTTGAAGACCAGGTGGTACTGTTCCCCTTTCTTTGTCCGGATCTTCCGGTACCGGGTGATCCTCACCTGCGCGGTGAGGGTATCATATCCCACGAATTCCTGGCCCTGTCCGGGGGACGATTTGTCTGAGGCCGCCTCGTCCGGGGCGTGTTCCCCGCCGCCGGCTGTGTCCGCTTTATCCCTGGCCCCCTCGTCCGGGGCGTGTTCCCCGCCGCCGGCTGAGAATGGTCCGGCGCCCGGGGAATGCGTAACCTCCACCCAGTCGCCAGCCTCCGTTTCCGCGGCCTTTTTTGAGCGGTTCTTCTGGGCTTCCATCTCCCGGTTAAACTCCTCCCGGTCCACCGACATTCCCTTCTCAGCCAGGATCAGTTCGGTCAGATCCAGCGGAAAACCGAATGTGTCGTACAGTTCAAATGCCCTTTTCCCTGAGATGGCCTGCCTGTTTTCTTTCCGGGCCTCTTCCGTGAGACGGTCAAGCAGCCCGATCCCGGTGTCCAGGGTGGAGAGGAAGGATTGCTCCTCCTCCCTGATCACCCGGCTGATCAGCTCTTCCTGCGCTTTCAGCTCCGGGAATGTGTCGCCCATGAGGGAGACCAGTACGGGCACCAGTGTATATATAAAAGGCTCTTTCTGCTCCAGGTAGGTGAATCCATAACGGACCGCCCGCCTGAGGATCCTGCGGATCACGTATCCGGCCTTGTTGTTGGACGGCAGCTGTCCGTCCGCTATGGCAAAGGAAATGGCCCGGAGGTGGTCGGCCACCACCCGCATGGCCACATCTGTGGCTTCGGAGGACCCGTATTTTTTGCCCGAAAGGGATTCGATCTCATGGATGACGGGCCGGAAGAGGTCCGTGTCGTAATTGGATTTTTTTCCCTGCATGGCCATGCAGAGCCGTTCGAAGCCCATGCCTGTGTCCACATGCTTTTCGGGAAGATTCTCCAGTTCCCCGCCCGCTTTCCGGTTGAACTGGATGAACACCAGGTTCCATATCTCGATCACCAGCGGATGGTTCCGGTTCACCAGGTCCCTCCCCGGCACCATTTTCCTTTCGGCATCATCCCTCAGATCCAGGTGGATCTCCGAGCAGGGCCCGCAGGGTCCGGTGTCCCCCATCTCCCAGAAGTTATCCTTTTTCGATCCCTTCAGGATCCTTTCCTGGTCCAGGAACCGGCACCAGTGGCCGTAGGCTTCGGAATCCTCACCGAGCCCTTCCTCCGGATCCCCTTCAAAAATGGTCACGTAGATCCTGTCCGGATCCATCTTCATCCGCCGGGTGAGGAATTCCCATGCCCATGCGATGGCCTCCTCTTTAAAATAGTCGCCGAAGGACCAGTTGCCCAGCATCTCGAACATGGTGTGGTGATAGGTGTCCCGTCCCACCTCCTCCAGGTCGTTGTGCTTGCCGGTCACCCGCAAACATTTCTGGGTGTCGGCCACCCGCCGGCTTTCCGGCTTCCGGTTTCCCAGGAAGTAATCCTTGAACTGGTTCATCCCGGCATTGCTGAACATCAGGGTGGGATCATTCTTCAGGACCATGGGCGCCGAAGGGACGATCCGGTGTTTTTTTTCACTGAAAAATTCCAGGAATGCACGCCTGAGTTCATTGGAAGTCATGGAATCCAGAATCAAAAATTTGATAAATCTGTAACCCGGAAAAGAAAGTTACGTAAAAAATGCCTACAGAGGTGCAAAAATAATTTTTTTGACTAATAGTTGGGAGATTAAGCTCGGTTTTTTATTTTTAGCCATGGAATTGTGATCATGTTTGGTCGAAAATACTACATCAACCCTGAAACCCTCCGCTACGAGAGGGTTAGATTAACAGCAAAGCAGCGTCTTCGTTATTCTGTTTTCTTCGGTCTGGGCATTGTGGCCCTCGCCGTTTTGCTGCGGTCAGGATTTGAAAGGTATTACCCGACTCCGCGCCAGGTCAGGTACCAGCAGGAGAACAACGCCCTTCGTTCTGATTATCTTTCGCTCAACACCACCCTGCAGACGCTGGAATCGCAGCTCGAGGAACTGAAGAACAGGGACGACCACCTGTACCGGTCCATCCTGAGCCTGGAACCAGTTCCCCAGTCCATCTGGGAGGTCGGGACCGGGGGATCGGAGCCTTATGTGATGCTGAGGAATCTGAGCGAATCGGATTTTGTACTCGAAACCTTCCAGCGGATCGACAAGCTGGCAAACAGGGTCCAGATCCAGTCCAGCAGTCTGGAGAATGTGTACGAGGAGGCGGTGACCAACCAGGACTTCCTGGCCCGCAAACCTTCCATCAATCCCATTTCTCCCGGTGATCCCTGCTGGCTGACCTCTTCCTACGGATACCGGATTGATCCTTTCACCAGGCGCCGGAGCATGCACCTGGGGATCGATCTCGCGGGACCATACGGGCTTCAGATCCATGCCACCGGGAACGGGACCGTGATCGCTGCGGGATACAGCAGTTACGGATACGGGAAAGAGGTGCTGGTGGACCACGGTTACGGGTACGTCACCAGGTATGCCCACCTGCAGGAGATCCTGGTAAAAACTGGTCAGCAGCTGAAGAGGGGAGAGGTTGTGGGAACCATGGGAAGCACAGGCCGCTCCACGGGTCCGCACCTCCACTATGAGGTCCACAAGGACGGCAGAACAGTCAATCCCATGCTGTTTTTCTTCGAAAATCTTACGGCTGACGAGTACAGTCTGCTTGCATCCCGTGCCAGCCAGTCGGATCAGCCTTTCTATTCAAATGCTTTGAGCCAGAAATAATTTTGCTATTTTCGCTCAAAAGTTACTGAATGCCCCGGTCACATTACAAATTCAATCCGGAGAACCTGAATTACCATGAGCTGGACAACAGACCGGCTGCACGGATCTGGAGGGTGGCGATCTACGTGGCCGCCGTCCTGGTGATCGCCGTTCTGCTGAATGTGCTCTACTCGCTTTTTTTCGATACCCCCCGGGAACGCCAGATCAGGCGCGAGAATGAATTGCTGATGGAGCAGTACAGGGCGCTCAGCGAGAGAAAACGGCGGGTGGACACGGTGATGCAGGAAGTGCAGCGCATGGATAAGGACATCTACAGGGTGATCTTTGAGACCGAACCGGTTGAGCCGGAGATCGTGGCCGACAGGCTGCAGGATTACCAGGAGCTGCTCATGCAGCCCGATGAGGAGGTGGTCTTCCTCACGGCACTCCGGCTGGATTCAATGATATCCTGGAACGACAATACCGCATCCATGTATGATGTGCTGATGGTCCGGAGCGAGCAGAGGGCGGAGTTGTTGCCGTACATTCCGGCCATCCAGCCCATCGAAAACAGGGATCTGACGCTGATCGCATCGGGCTTCGGATACAGGATCCACCCCATTTACAAGATCCGGAAGATGCATACGGGAATTGACTTTTCGGCACCCGTGGGTACACCGGTTTTCGCCACCGCCGACGGGACGGTGGAGATCGCTGTGCGGTCGGGACGCGGGATGGGAAACAGGATCATGATCGACCACGGATTCGGGTACAAGACCCTGTATGCCTACATGGATGAGATCCGGGTAAGGCCGGGGAAGCAGGTGAAGCGGGGGGAGGTGATCGGCACGGTGGGCGATACGGGCCTGAGCGTGGCGCCCCACCTCCATTACGAAGTGCATCTGAATGGTGAACCGGTGAATCCCATCAATTATTTTTTCCTGGAAATTTCACCTGTGCAATACGATCAATTGATCGAGATCTCCATAAAATCAGGCCAGTCTTTTGATTAATTCGACTTTTTCGTATATTGCGTCTGATGGAGAGATTCTATTATTGCCCCGACAGTCTCACCTACCAGAAAATGAAGATGACCGGAAAGCAGAAGTTTTACCGGTTTCTTGCGTTTACAGGGCTGGCCCTGATCTTCTCCCTGGGATTCCTGCTGTTCAGGGATGCCCATTTGATCACACCGCGTGCTGAACTACTTTCCGCCGAACAAAACCGGATCGCGTTTCAAATCGAACTGCTGAACCAGGACATCAGGCAATATGAGGAGATGCTGGGTGAGCTGGCATACAACGACGACCATATCTACCGGGTTTATTTTGAAGCGAATCCCTGGCCGCCCACCCTGCGGAATGCCGGGGTGGGAGGTTCATACAATTATGCCAGCTTCGGCCTGGAAAAATTCACCAGGCTGCTGGACCGGACCTATTCCAACCTGGGTCAGATCGAGCGGAAGCTCGCGGTGCAATCCACCTCCTTCGAGCAGGTCATCGAACTGGCCCGGCACAAGGAAGAGCGGCTGGCGGCAAGACCGGCCATTCAGCCCATCAGCATGACGGACCTGCATCACTTCGGATCTTCCTTCGGGATGCGGCTTCATCCCATTCTGAATGTGGTGAGGCCGCATAATGGCATTGACCTGACCGCATCCAGGGGAACCCCCATCTATGCCACAGCGGACGGCATCGTCACCCAGGCGGGATATTCCACTGGCGGATTCGGGAACCGGATACTGCTGGACCACGGATACGGGTATGAGACCCTGTACGGACATTGCAGCGAGCTCCTTGTGAAGGAGGGAGACCATGTCAAGCGGGGAGAGGTGATCGCGAACGTGGGCAATACGGGACTTTCAAAATCCCCCCATCTACATTATGAAGTGCATGTTAACGGACGGCCGGTGGATCCGATCAATTATTACGCCAGCGACCTCACGCCACAGGAATTTGACAGGATGATCGGATTGCTTTCCGAAGCCGACCCCGCATTTGATATTAACTGACAGAAAGCTGGGTTGTATGAAGCTGGCGGGTGCGGGTCTCTTTGTTTTCCTCCTTTTTTACAATCAGGTACCCTCCGCAGCATTGCC
>DSDZ01000030.1 GCA_011048475.1 Bacteroides sp.
CGCAGTTTCATAGAGAGATGAAATCGCCACGGTCGTTGTCATTGACCTCTTCGGTGTATGAGGACAATGAAACAGAGCCCCCGGACCTCCGTCAACCCGGAGCCAATCCCCAGAAAAAGACACGCGTAAACGGAAATCACCCACATCCCCCGGTGAGCGAGCGATCTTCGCGCTTCAGGGAAATGTTTTTTCCGGATACATCCATACAGCAGTGGAACAGCTGGCAATGGCAACTGACCCACAGCATCACCTCCTGGAAACAGCTGGAGAGATTTTTCAGCCTGTCGGGGGAAGAGATGCAATCGGCGCTGCAGCAACGCCTGCCCCTGCGGATCACGCCCTACTATGCGAGCCTGATCGATCCCGAAAATCCCCTGCAACCCGTCAGGCGGACCATGATCCCGGTTGTCCGGGAACTGGAGATCTCTCCCGAAGAAAAGGCAGATCCGCTGGGTGAGGAAAACCAGAGCCCTGTGCCCCAGCTGGTTCACAGGTATCCGGACAGGGTCCTGTTCCTGACCACCGGTGTCTGCGCGGCCTATTGCAGGTACTGCACCCGTTCGCACCTGGTCTCGAAGAAGGACAAGGTCCACTCCAGGCTCAGCAGCTGGGACATTGCACTGGACTACATCAGGAACCATCCGGAGATCCGTGATGTGCTTCTTTCGGGAGGGGATCCGCTGACCATGTCCGACGGCAGACTTGAATACCTGCTTTCCAGGTTGCGGGAGATCCCCCACGTGGAGATCATCCGGATCGGCACCAAGGTGCCCGTGGTCCTTCCCCAGAGAATCACGGAGGGACTGCTGCAGATGCTGAGGAAATACCACCCGCTGCTGATGAGCATCCATTTCACCCATCCCGATGAGATCACTCCGGAGACGGCATATGCCTGTAACGCTCTGGCAGACGCCGGGATCCCCCTGGGGAGCCAGACCGTGCTCCTGAAGGGGATCAACGACGAGGTGGATATATACAAAAGCCTGGCCCAGAAGCTGCTGAAGATCAGGGTAAGGCCTTACTACCTGTACCAGTGCGATCCCATTCCGGGTTCGGCCCATTTCAGGACCCCGGTGTCAAAGGGACTGGAGATCATCAGGGGGCTCCGCGGTTTTACCTCGGGGTACGCCATCCCACACTTCGTGATCGATGCCCCCGGCGGAGGCGGAAAGATCCCGCTGCTTCCCGATTACCTGGCCGAACGGAATGAAGAAGGATACCTGCTAACCAATTACGAAGGCAGGAAGTACCTGTACAGGGAGCCCCTCGATCTCTTCTAAAAGCGGGGAATCATGATCATTATCAGGCGCATCCATGATGCCACGCTGCCGTCCGACCGGAATGCCATCGCTCAGGTACAGGAGATCCTGAGGAACCGGTTTCCCGATGTGAGGGAGAAATATGTGGAAAATATTCCCGAACAGCTGACAGATCCGCTCAAGTACAGGTTCCGCACCTCCCTGCTGGTCTCCGAGAACAGGAACGGGGTCGTCCGGGGTTTCTCCCTGATGTACCACGCACCCGACCTGCATTTCTGTTTCCTGGATTTTATCGCCACCCGGAGGGAGGTAAAAACGGGCGGGATCGGCAGCTCACTGTATGAAAGCGCCAGGGAAGAGGCCATCAGGCTCAAATCGTCGGGACTGTTCTTTGAATGCCTGCCCGACGATCCCGCCCTCTGCAAAAACGAGGCGCTCATGGAGGAGAACAGGGCAAGGCTGAAGTTCTATGAACGCTTCGGCGCATTCCCCCTGATCAACACCCGGTATGAAACCCCCGTGAACCCTGAAAAAGATGATTGCCCGCCATACCTGGTCTGTGATTTCCTGGGACAGCCCCCGGTCGGTAAAAAAGCAGCCAGGAAGATCGTCAGGGCGATCCTGGAAAGGAAATATGAGGACCTGGTTACCGAGGATTATATCCAAGATGTGGTCCGCTCCATCGGGGACGATCCCGTCAGGCTCCGGGAACCCCGGTACACCAGGCCCAGGAAAAGCCCGTCTGCCCCCGCCCCGGGACAGCCGGGATCCGGATCGATCCTTCTGGCCATCAACGACCGGCACTCCATCCACCACGTCCGTGACAGGGGTTATGTGGAATCGCCGGTCCGGATCTCCACCATTGCGGCAGAGCTGAATCCTTCCGGCCTGTTCAGGGAACTACCTGTCCGCACCTTCTCGGAAAAACACATCCAGGCGGTCCACGATGCGGGATACATCCGCTATTTCAAGCGGGTCTGCGCCAGTCTGCCCGCGGGCAAATCGATCTATCCCTATGTATTTCCCGTCAGGAACAAACACAGGGCCCCGTCGGACGACTCGGTGCTGGCCGGCTATTACTGCATTGACACCTTCACCCCGCTGAACAGGAATGCCTACCTGGCGGCCAAACGGGCGGTGGACTGTGCACTCACCTGTGCGGTGCAACTCCTGGGCGGGGGCCGGGCGGCATATGCGCTGGTCCGTCCCCCGGGCCACCACGCCGAAAAGAAGGTCTTCGGAGGTTTCTGTTACTTCAACTCGGCGGCCATTGCCGCCCATTACCTCTCCCACTACGGAAAGGTGGCCATGCTGGATGTGGATTACCACCACGGGAACGGACAGCAGGATATCTTCTACCACCGGAAGGATGTGCTGACCATCTCCATCCACGGGCATCCCTCCTTTGCCTACCCTTATTTCAGCGGCTATGCCGAAGAAAAGGGAGAGGGGGAAGGACTGGGATACAATGTGAATTATCCACTGAAAGAGCAGCTGAGCGGCGGGGAATACAGGACGGTGCTTGAAAAGGCCATGGAACGGATCCGCAGGTTCAGGCCGGATTACCTGGTGGTCCCGCTGGGACTGGATCCTTCGAAGGGCGACCCGACGGGGACCTGGAGCCTGAGCGCATCGGATTTCAGCCAGAACGGCATGATCATCGGGAAATACAGATTCCCGACACTGTTCGTCCAGGAAGGCGGTTACAAGAACAGGGTGCTGGGAGTGAATGCACGACACTTTTTTCAGGGATTTCACACTGCATTCTTCAACGATTATAAAAGATGAAACACAACAGAAAAAAACATATGACCATCGGGCTCACGTATGACCTGAGGGACGAATACCTGGCGCTGGGCTTTTCTGAAGAAGAGACGGCAGAGTTTGACAGGGAAGGGACCATTGTGGCCATAGAAACCACCCTGGACAGTCTGGGATACAAAACCGATCGCATCGGGAACATCTGGAACCTGGTCCGCCGCCTGGAGCAGGGCGACCGGTGGGACCTGGTATTCAATATCGCCGAAGGGATGTACGGTGCCGGCAGGGAGGCCCAGGTACCCGCGCTACTGGATGCATACCGGATCCCCTACGTGTTCTCCAATCCCCTCGTCATGGCGCTGACCCTTGACAAGGCCCTGACAAAGGTGATCGTGAAAAATGCCGGGATCGCCACCCCGGAGCACCGGGTGGTCTATCACCCGCGGGATATCGCGGACATCAACCTGCCTTTCCCGCTTTTTGCAAAACCGCTGGCCGAGGGGACCGGCAAGGGAATTGATCCCCGGTCGGTCATCCGCACCCCGCAGCAATTATCCGATGTATGCAATGAATTGCTATCCAGATACAACCAGCCCGTGCTGGTGGAAACCTACCTGAGCGGACGGGAGTTCACCGCGGGAATTGTAGGGACGGGCGACCGGGCCAGGTGTGTCGGGGTGATCGAGATCATCCTGAAAGACAATGCGGAAGAGGGGGTTTATTCATATGTGAACAAGGAGGAGTGCGAGGAGAGGATCATCTACAGCCTGACGGACCCGGCGGCATCGGAGGCGTGCGCCGGCATGGCCCTGAACGTCTGGAAGACGCTCCGGTGCGAGGATGCGGGACGGGTGGATATCCGTTTTGATGAACACGGAAATCCGTTCTTCCTGGAGGTCAATCCCCTGGCAGGGATGCACCCGGAGCATTCGGACCTGCCCATCCTGGCCACGCTTCACGGGATCCCTTACAGGGACCTGATGACAATGATCATGGATTCAGCCCTTCTTAAAATCCGGAAACCCGTCCATGAAACAGGTACTCCTGTTGATCAATACGCTCTCTGAGCAGCCTTCGGGGGACGAGCTGGATGTACTGGTCCAGGCCGAAGCGGTCGAAAAGTCGCTTGAAGAACTCGGCTACGGTCATTCCAGGGTGTACTGCGGTCTGAACCTGGAGTATGTCAGGGTAATGCTGGAGAGCAAAACGCCCGACCTGGTCTTCAACCTGGTGGAAAGCCTGGATGGAAAAGGTTCCCTGATCCATCTTCCTGCCTGGCTGCTGGAAACATCCGGGATCCCCTTCACCGGATCACCCGCCCATGCCCTGATGATCACCACGGACAAGGTCCGCACCAAAATCATCCTCAGGGAGCGGGGGATCCCCACGCCGGACTGGATCCTTCCGGCCGGAGTCCCCGAACCCGAATCCGGCAGAAAATACATCCTGAAACCCGTCCGGGAGGACGGCTCCGCCGGGATCACGGATGCCTCGGTGGTGGAAGGAGGAAAATTTGATTTTAAGGTATATGCAGCTGACCCCGCATCCCGGGATCATTTCCTGGAGGAATACATCGACGGAAGGGAATTCAACATCACCCTGCTGGCCCGAAGCGGCAGACCTGAAGTGATGCCGGTAGCCGAGATGCGGTATGTGGATTACCCGGAGGGGAAACCCCGGATCCTCAACTTCGCATCCAAGTGGGACGAGGGCTCATTTGAATATGCGAAGACCATCCGGTCCTTCGATCTGCCGGAGGCGGACAGCAACCTTGTTTCCCGCATGAAGGAGATCAGCCTGCAATGCTGGGATGTTTTTGAAATGAAAGGGTACGCCCGGGTGGATTTCCGGGTGGACCGCAACAACCAGCCTTTCGTTCTGGAGGTGAACGCCAATCCTTGCATCTCGCCCGATGCTGGATTTGTGGCCGCCTGCGCTAAAGGGGGAGTGGATTACAATACCATGATCAAACGGATCATTATGGATGCAACTGTTTAGGGAATGGGAACCGAAGATCAGCTAAAGCAGGAAGGAGCCATCGGACTGAGAAGGGATGTTCGGCCGGATGACCCGGCAATTGTGGAAGAGATCGTCCGCTCCACAGGCTTCTTCCGGGAGGACGAAGTAACCGTGGCCGTGGAACTGGTGCGGGAACGCCTAAACAAGGGAGCCGAAAGCGGGTATGAATTCATTTTTGCGGAGACGGGCGGCAGGACAGTGGGATACAGCTGCTTTGGCCTGATCCCCTGCACCCTGCAGAGCTACGATTTGTACTGGATCGCCACCCACAGGGATTTCATGAACCGGGGGATCGGACGAAAGCTTTTGGAGGAGACCGAAGCGGTGGTCCGCTCCGGTTGCGGGAACGGGGTATACGTGGAAACCTCCTCCAAACCCCTGTACACCCCCACCCGGGCTTTCTATGAAAAAAACGGTTACATGCTCAAGGCCCGGTTCGGGGATTTCTACGACCGGGGCGATGACAAGATCGTTTACGTGAAATACCTGCAGCAGGACAGCTTCATCTCGGAGCGGAATGAAGCGGATCTATAAAGGTGCACACTAACTTATTGAATCACCCAGTCGGTGTATTCGCTGGTCCAGGTCCCCAGTTCCTGCAATTCGTTAAAAAGGGGCTCCACCCCGGCAACAGCTGACTTTCCCTCTTCGGTCAGAACACCCTCTTCCGGTTCAAGCCGATCCCTTGCCTCCAGTGATTCGATCCAGTACATCAAGGCATAATCGTCCGCATGCTCTCCCCTGTCCCCCTTCATCATATAGATCGTCCAGCCCCGGGCAATTTTTTCCAGTTCGGGAATGTATTTTTCTGCCATAAAATCCAGAAATTGACTCAACGTTGCACCCGGAGCCAGTGTCAGATCCATGTGATGCCATCCGAGGACCGTTCCTTTCTGCAGCTCCAGCTCCCGGTTCGTGCTCTGCGGGAGGATGATCCAGTCCGTATACCCGGATTCCGCTGCTTCCACAAATTGATTGGACTTTTCAATCACAGCTCCCAGCTTTTCCATTGCGACCCCGCCTGCCTGGGTGAAATTGCCTTCCTCATCCCAGTACTGAGCCCGCAGGCCGGGAGAATCAAAATACCAGATCCAGGCCAGTCCTTGCTGCTGAGCACCCCTGTCGCCTTTTAGAAGAAAAATCTTTGAACCTGTGAAAGCTTGCTCGATTTCCGGAAAGTACTCATTGATTAAAAAATCCTGATACTGGTTCATGATCACATCAGGATGAAGGGTCACGGCAAGGGGACGAAAGGCAACAATGCCGCCCTTTTTCAGGGTCTGTCCGGTTGCAGCTCCTGCAACCAGAACAAATACCAGGACAATGAATGATTTTTTCATGGATGAAGATGTTGGGTTATTTTATCTCAATTTACGATATTGGGACCCTCAAAATCAAGTATGACGTTGATATTAAGTGTTTTTTAACATCCTGATTTTGCCCTGGTTTAGGTAACTTGCACTGAATTCGACTGAACTAAATTTCCATCCCGACCGCAGACACTTATCAAACCATGAAACTGAGAATTATTATCGGTATCCTGCTGCTGACCGGAACCATGTGGACCATGGACCAGATCATGGCACAGCCATTCGCATTTATGGATACCAGTCTGACCGACGACGAGCGCATCGACAACCTGATCTCGCTGATGACCCTGGAGGAGAAGGTGAATCACCTTTCTTCGCGTCTCCCGGGCATTCCCCGGTTGGGAGTGAAAGGTACGCGACTTGTGGAGGGGCTCCACGGACTGGCTCTGAGCGGACCGGCCAACTGGGCGGTCAGGGGAAAGGGAGCGGCTCCCACCACCACCTTTCCGCAGGCCATCGGGCTGGCACAGATGTGGGACCCCGAGCTGCATCAGGAACTGGCTTCCTGGGAGGCTTACGAAACCCGCTACCTCACCCAGAATACCAATTATAAAAGTGCCGGACTGATCGTGCTGGCACCCAATGCGGACCTGGGAAGGGACATCCGGTGGGGCCGCACCGAGGAATGCTACGGGGAGGATCCTTTCCTGGCAGGGGTCATGACCACCGCCTGTGTGAAGGGCCTGCAGGGAGACCATCCCCGTTACTGGAAAACAGCTTCCCTGATGAAGCATTTCCTGGCCAACAGCAACGAGAACAACAGGCTGATCAATTCATCTGATTTTGATGAGCGGCTTTTCCGGGAATATTACGGGTATGCTTTTTACAAAGGGATCACGGAGGGTGGTTCCAGGGCCTACATGGCTGCCTACAACAAATACAACGGGATCCCCTGCACGGTGCATCCGGTGCTGAAGGAAGTGACCGTGGAGGAGTGGGGACAGAACGGGATCATCTGCACCGATGGCGGCGGGTTCACCCGGCTGGTGGACAGCCACCATTATTACCCCGGTCTTCCGGAGGCTGCGGCGGGATGCATCAATGCGGGGATCAACATGTTCCTGGACCGGTATCAGCCGGCCCTGATGGAAGCACTGGAGCGGGGACTGGTCAGGGAGTCTGAGATTGACATGGCCCTGAGGGGCACCCTGCGGGTAATGCTCAAGCTGGAACTGCTGGATAACGGGGCCGGCAATCCGTATGCTTCCATCGGGATCGAAGATACCATCAGACCCTGGACCAGGCCGGAAGCCAGGGAACTGGCCAGAAAGGCCACCGTGAAATCCGTGGAACGATGAATGAGGAAGTACGGAAAGCCCTGATGGAAGCACTGGAGCGGGGACTGGTCAGGGAGTCTGAGATTGACATGGCCCTGAGGGGCACCCTGCGGGTA
>DSDZ01000164.1 GCA_011048475.1 Bacteroides sp.
CCACCTCCCTGAGCTGGTCATGTTTGTCGGTCGCCCGCACATAATACCCATGTGTGATCCGTTTTGATTTCAAAAGCAGTTTGTCCCGCGTAAGGATGATGCGGCCCTCGCCGGCAGCAATCTCAATGATCTCATTGTCAACAAGATCATTGCGGTATACCGTGTTGAAGCCAAGCAACCGCAGGTATTTTGCCAGCTTGCCCAGGTGAACATCGAGAATGAATCGGGTTTCCCGGAGGGCCGGGGTGTTTTCATTTTTCAGACTGCTGATATCCAGCGTCTCGAATGTTGGATATACGGACACATAATCATTGTCGTACAAACGGCGGCTCCGGACGGAAGGTTCTCCGTTCACCAGGACCAGGTCCACCTCCGAGAGCGGAATGCCCAATGATTCAATGGCCTCTCCCAGGGTGACCGGGGTCATCAGGGAACGGACAAATGGTTTCTGCCTGTGCTGATCGGGTAAAAAGTCATTCAGTTCGGCATAGCACCGGAATGTGATACTTTTTGGCAGCATGTCAATCCATCAGTGTAACGGCTGGTTCCCGGGACTATTGTGCCGGTCACCCTTCCAGGAATTCCCAGTCTTTGACAGGTTCAAACTTTTTATATCCCTGCTTCACGGACGGATGGGTCAGGACTGATTCAACACTTACTTCAGGTAATTCATCCTCGGCCATTCCATTTCTGACAAATATGAAATTGAATCCAAGTTCATTGGCCCCCACAAGCCGGTATCCTTTTTTGCCTGCGAGCCGGATCATGGCCACCGGGGATGCTCCGTGATATACCGGATGTTTTCCGGGGAAGGTGTAATCTGCATCATAGGGGACGACGATGTTGCGCATGCCAAATTCGTTGTGGGTTTCGATAACCACTACCTGCGGTTCGATCACGGTGATGGCATCCCATACCCAATAGTCATTTCCGTCGATGTCAATGGATAACAATCCAATCTCACCGGAATACCCGGCTCCTTCGATCAGGCTGTTCACGTTTTCCCGCGTTACCTTCGAACTGATGAATGCGGGGTTGTAAAACCAGGGGTGCGGATATTTCCTGAAAAACCTGATCCCGCGCCGGACGCTCCTTTTGTTCCCGTCAATGAACAATCCATGCCAGCCGAAATTGAAATAGAGGTTCGCCGAGTTGCTGTTCACGCCGTCATCCGATCCGATTTCCACAAAGGTTTTATGGGTCATGCCCAGGATGGAAAAAATAAAGAGCAGTTTTCCGTCCTCCTCAAACTGCGAGAATACCCGGAAACCGGTTTCCTTCAACGGGGGCAGATTCCCTTCAACCGTCATCTTCCGGTACTGGTGGAACAGCTGGCGCTGGCCAATCTGTACCGATGGTGCAAAACGATTCCGGACCTTTGCTATGAGGAATCTGTCTTTCAGGAAATCTCGGATCATGTCGCCAGGAATATTTTTCAGTAGCTCCGGAGATAGCCTTTACTTAATTTTACCAAGCCTCGCGGTGACCTTCACCGTCGTTTTGGAGTAAAAAACAGGGACGACGAACCGGGTGGTTTCGTACTGTGGGTAAATAACCACATCATATCCGGGATGATCGCGCATCAGGTTGTAGAGCGCATAGGAACTGACTTTTCCTTTTCCAAGATTTCCAAGCACGGGAACTACCGTGGAAAAGGCGCCGATCACCGGATCGGATACAACATTGCCCGACAGGGCGATCCCCGGCGCATCATCACCTCCCCTGTCGTAACTTAATTCACCGGTTTCCCAGTTAAACAATCTTTGCCAGTCAATCCCGAGTATACGGACGGCTGTGGCTTCGGCTGTCACCTGCCCGGAATATTCGAAGTCAGCTTTATAAAACTCGATGTGATAGTTGGGGTATTTCATCGAATGGCTTGAGATCGAACAGCCGCTCATCAGTCCGGCGATACAGATGCAGGCCAGAATTTGAAATGGTCCAGGTTTCATGGTATTGAACATTTATGGTTTGGGAGATGATAAATGTACATAAAATCAATCAGAGCTCTTGTGTACTTTGTAAATATCAGATCTCCTGTCTTTCAGATTTCTTACACTTCCAAACTGATTGAGTTCCCTCAGCAGATCAATATCCACGTCGGCGATGAGAATCATTTCTGTATTTGGAGTCGCCTCTGCCTTGATCCCATTGGTGGGAAATGAGAAATCACACGGGGTAAAAACCATGGACTGGGCATACTGGATATCCATATTATGGACTTTTGGCAAATTTCCCACACTGCCGGCAATGGCCACATAGCATTCATTTTCAATTGCCCTTGCCTGCGCACAGTGACGGACCCTGGAATATCCATTTTGGGTATCTGTCAAAAATGGAACAAACAGAATATCCATTCCTTTATCAGCCAGAATCCTGCTCACTTCAGGAAATTCGATATCATAGCAAATCAAAATCCCTATCTTGCCACAGTCAGTGTCAAATGTCCTCAACTCTTTTCCTCCCTGGAGCCCCCAGACTTTCACTTCATCAGGGGTAACATGGAGTTTCTCGAACCGTTCGATGCCACCGTCTCTTTTGCACAAGTAGCCTGCGTTATAGAGTTGATTGTCGATCACCTCGGGCATACTCCCTGTGATGATGTTGATATTATATGAAATAGCCAGTTCGGAAAACCTGGCGACTGTATTTGAAGTGTGCTTCGCCAGCTCACGGATGGCTTCAGGCTCCGAGAGGTGATTGTTTTCTGCCATCAGCGGCGCATTGAAAAATTCCGGAAACAGGGCAAAATCTGCCCTGTAACCCGAAACCGCATCAACAAAATATTCTGCCTGTTGCATCACTTCATCGAAATTCTTGTACAGGCGCATCTGCCATTGTATTAATCCCAGCCTAACAACTGTTTTTTTCACCCTGGCTTTTTTGGAGGGTATTTCATAATAAACATTGTTCCACTCGAGCAGTACGGCATATTCCTTCGATTCTTTATCTCCCTCCAGATATCCCTGTAGTATCCTGGTGGGGTGAAAATCATTTGACATCTGGAAATCCAGGACCGGATCATGAATCTCTCTCTTTCTTACCTGTATGATATATTCCTTCGGGGACATGTCGGCGGAATATTTATGGTAGCCGGGGATCCGTCCGCCAAATACGATTCCTTTTAAATTCAATCGTTCGCAGAGTTCTTTTCTGTAATCATACAATCTTCTTCCGAGCCTGAGACCACGGAATTTGGGTCTGATGAAAATATCTATTCCGTACAGGATGTCCCCGTCTGAAGTATGTGTGCTGAATGTATAATCGCCTGTGATTTCTTTATAGGTATGCATGCTTTCGAATTCCGCATCATCAACGATGATGGATAATGCACACCCTGCAAATTCCTGGTTTACTTTAATGGCAACCTGCCCTTCGGGAAAGATCTGCACCAATTTCTGAATGTGTTTTTCTTTCCAGAATGCCTGGGGCATTCCTGAATAAGATTCCACCATGGCCTCTTTGAGGTCGCAGTAATCATCAATCTTTAAGAATTCCAGCTGAATATTGTCTATTTCTTTCATATTTGCTCAATTGATTGCACAAAGGGTCTTTGACTTGCAAATTCATTCACTTTTATTTACGATCCAATCAATATATTCGGGGAGCCTTGAGGCAAGAAAATAGGGCAGACTATAAAGCGTGAATCGGTTACCATTAGCAGTCTTCACTTCTTCCTCATGATATGTGTTAGCCAGCAGTCGAAATGCATAGGGATGATTTGTCCGTTCCATATACTGATGCAAAGACCTCAGCTTTCCCTGAGGTCCGGACTTAACCTCAATAGGGACAAGAAATTGAAGATATTGATAGACCAGGTCAACTTCAGAAGTGGTATTTGTTTTTTCCCTTACCCAGAAGTGCAAACGGCGACTGGGTTCTGAAATCCGGGATTGAAGCTGCTGAAATACTGCATGCTGGATGATCCTTCCTCTGTATGCATCACTAAAATCCTTCAGTCCGATCAATGTTGACTGTATACCAATGTTATGATTCAAAAGGCCTGTATCAAGAAATTGTAACCGGGGTTTTCGGGAGTAGTCAACCTGTGCCGGAATCTCGGTACTAGTAATTGGATAAACAAGCTGAATCAATCTTGACTTATCCAAAGCCCTGAGCGCTTCACCAACCTCCCTGCTTTTATAATCCGAATTACCGAATCCACCCATAGTGATCCGGTTCTTCTCATGCGCTGCAGTCTGAATAATATGTCTCAGTACATTTTTCTGTGTTTGATTCTTACCATATTTCTCTATATCGTCCAGGTATGACTGCCATATCTCTTCGTAAATTTCATTTAGTCCAACAACGCTGCCTTTATTAATAAAATTAACTACAATCTCTGGCATTCCCCCTATGATCACATATTGATGAAAAAGTTTGATGAGAATATCAAAATAGTGCTTTTCTACTGGAATGGAATTTAGAACCTCCAAAGCATTTGTATTCCCAATAGCATTTAAAAATTCTTCGAAATCGAAAGGATGCAGCACTAACTGCCGGACTCTTCCCACGGGAAATGAATCTATATCATTCAGAGCTAGTTCCAGCAGGGAGCCTGCACAGATTACATGAAGTTCAGGATAATCTTCATAGAAAAACCGGAGCATTTGTATTGCCTCGGGAGATTCCTGAATTTCATCAATGAAAAGCAAAAGCGGGCTTTGATCAAATACCATACCTTCCCGAAGCAAAAGTAATTCAAGTATTTCCTTAACAGAGGATAAATTAAAAAGATCCTTATCTTCCTTTCGTTCAAGGTTTATCTCGATAAAGGATTTGTACTCTTTCGAGAATGCCCTGACCAAAGTTGATTTTCCTACTTGCCTGGCACCTCGAATGATCAATGGCTTTCTTCGCTCAGAAGATTTCCAATCAAGCAATCTACTATATAGTTTTCGCTCAAGATACATACGCATGTCGTATATCAGGGGTAAATATAATAAAAATTTGTAACATATCAGGGGTAAAATAATGAGAACTTTGCCACAAATAAGGATTAAGCAGCAAAAATCCGGTCAAAAGTTTCAATATGTTTGTATTAGCGTTTTCACAAATTCTTCCTTTCCGGTTATTGCGCAATGCTTATTCAAGCGAAAAATATCTTTAGAAAAAGCTACCATGAAAAGACTCATTAAAATTCAATTGTTTGCTGCACTGATCTTTGTGCAGACTTTATCCTTTCTGGCCCTGCCCCTTCAGGGTCAGCAGACTTTCTGCAATCCGCTTAATCTGAATTACAGATTCATGGGGGATGCCCTCGATGCCCGGGAAGCGGCCGATGCTGTCATTGTTTTATTTCAGGATGATTATTACCTGTTTGCTTCCCGTTCGGGAGGTTACTGGACCTCACCCGATCTTCGTGAATGGACCCTGATCATCCCCGAAGGAATCGATATTGAAACGTATGCACCCGGGGTGGTTGCCATGAGGGACTCATTGTTTTACGTCCCCTCAGCCACCAGCCAGGTATATAAAACCGGTGATCCGAAATCCGGTATATGGCAAAAGGGTCCGAGAATCGCATCCTACGGTGATCCGGCATTTTTTCTGGATGACGATGGAAGATTGTACATGTGTTATGGCGTATCGAATAATGCTCCTATAAGTGTCGTCGAACTTGATCCTGTTACTTTCCAGGAAATAGGCTCCAAAGTGGACGTGGTTTACGCCAAGGCCTCCGTTCATGGCTGGGAAAGACGTGGTGATGATAACCTGCTGGATGAAGAACCCTGGATCGAAGGCTCCTGGATGATCAAGGAAAATGGGAAATATTACCTGCATTATGCGGGCCCGGGGACCGAATTTAAAACGTATGCGGATGGGATCTATGTGGCCGATTCACCGCTGGGGCCCTATGAATATGCAACCTACAGCCCTTTTGCATTTAAACCCACCGGATTTATTTCAGGTGCAGGTCATGGCAGCACCTTTAAGGACAAGGATGGCAATTACTGGCATATCGGTACAATGACTATTTCAGTGCAGCATATGTTTGAACGGCGGCTGGGTCTTGCACCTGTTTCCTTTGATGAAGATGGCCATATCCACTGCAATACAGCCTGGGGCGATTATCCCCAGTACTTACCGGGTGTCGTGGATGATCCGGTTAACAATAATTACGCGGGGATGGTGCTGTTATCCCATAAAAAATTCGTCATGGCATCTTCTTCCCTGGATGATTATGGTATTGACAATGCCGTGGATGAAGATGCACGCACATACTGGTGTGCTCAGACCGGTGGTTCCAACGAATGGATGATCATTGATCTGGGAATCGAATGCAACGTGGAAGCTGTTCAGGTCAATTTTGCCGAGCACAATACAGATCCTGGCATCGTACGCGGGAGGGAAAACCTGCTGTATGAACAGTACATCCTTGAAAAATCATCTGATGGCTTGCACTGGGAAACACTGGTTGATAAAAGTCTGAACATGAGAGATGTGCCTCATGATTACACAGAATTGGTTCAGCCTGTGCTGACCCGGTATATAAAGCTTACGAATGTATTTACCCCGGGCGGAGGGAATTTCGCCATTCGTGATCTCAGGATCTTTGGGAACAGTGACCGCGCTGTGTACACAACAGTAGCCGATTTCAGTGTTGAGAGGGACTCCGAAGATGGCAGAGATGCGGTTATCCGGTGGACTCCCGTTGAAGATGCAGACGGGTATATCATCCATTACGGGATTGCCCCTGACAAATTATACAACAATTACATGGTATATGATGCCGATAGTGTTGCCATCCACAGCCTAAATCATGGGGTGGAATACTATTTCAGCGTCGAAGCTTTTGATACCGGAACAGAATATTACCGGAATGCCGGCGAATTTCACACCCATCAGTCAGGGAACTGGAACGATCCGGATACATGGACCGTATTTGATGGTTTGGGCTGGACATACCCTGCACCAGGCGTTCCTTCTGTTTCGGATGGCCCCATCACCATCCTTGAAGGACATACCGTTGTCGTAACAGAAAATGACTCTGCAGACCAGTTAACGGTCGCCGGCGGCGGGATCCTTGAATTAGGGAAAGGCGTCACATTTCAGGTGAACGACTACATTGGATCAGACATGGTTGTTCTTGGTACTTTGAGGAATTACGGAGCCTTGATTTGTGATACAATGGCAACTGTCAGTTTTTCCGGAAGCGGACGATACGAACACAAGCAGGATGGGGGAGTCATTCCAACCGCCATATGGAACCCCAGTTCATTATGCATCATTGACAGTGTAAAAACCAGTGTTCCTTCCAACCTCAATCAAAATTTCTTTAACCTCGTGTGGAATTGCCCCGGTCAGACCGCCAATCTGGACATGAAGTGGAATGAAATTACCATTGGCGGAGATATAACGATTCAAAATACAGGTTCGGCTCAATTACAGATGTGTGACCCGGAGGCCGGGACAGACGCGCTGGTGAATATTGAAGGGGATATCATCCAGTCCGGCGGAGCCTTTGCCGCAACCGCTACGAACGATGCCAATACGACGGTTGTGATCAACCATCTCGGGAACATCCATATTACGGGAGGTGACTTTTCAATCTGCCGGGGTTCGCAGGGAGGCAACGGGACTACCACCTGGAATATTTACGGAAATATTATTCTGGAAAATGCGACAACACGGAACGCGAATACAGACGGTGCGAAGTTCATCTTTTGTAACGCAGGAAGCACACAAATGCTATCGTTCTCCGGGGTCACATTTGCCGGCGGAGGATTCCCGG
>DSDZ01000167.1 GCA_011048475.1 Bacteroides sp.
ATCCCTGCCCGGATCGCTGCTGGCCGGCAGCAGGGTCCGGGGTGCCAATGACAGGATCACCCTGGCCCTGATCGGGGTCCGGAACATGGGATGGGGCGATTTGGAAGATTTACTGAAACAGCCCGGTGTGGTGTGCAAGGCCCTGTGTGATGTGGATGACACGGTGCTGGCCGAAAAGGCAGTTGCACTGACCGAAGCGGGATCCGGCCGTCCGCTGCTGGAAAAGGATTACCGGAAGGTCCTGGATGATAAAGATATTGATGCGGTGATCATCGGGACCCCGGACCACTGGCACTGTCTCCCCCTGGTAGACGCCTGTCAGGCGGGTAAACATGTCTACGTGGAAAAGCCCCTGGCCAACTCCATTGGCGAGATCAACGTGATGCTGGATGCAGCCAGGAAATACAAGCGCCTGGTGCAGGTCGGGCAGCAGCAGCGCAGCGGCGCCCACTGGCAAAGCGCCATCGAATTTGTCCGTTCCGGGAAGCTGGGAACCATCCGTCAGGTCAAGTACTGGGCCAACTTCAATTACGGGGCGGGCAACATGCCGGTACCTGACTCCGAACCGCCGCCCGGAGTGGATTATGACCGCTGGCTCGGGCCTGCTCCGGACCGTCCGTTCAACAGGAACCGTTTCCACGGGTCATGGAGGATGTTCAGGGATTACGGTGGGGGACTGATGACAGACTGGGGGGTCCACCTGATCGATATGGGACTGTGGGCCATGGATGTGAAGACGGGGCCCCGTTCGGTGGCCTCCATCGGAGGGATCTTTGCCCACGGGGACCGGGCGCTGGAAATGCCGGACACCCTGACCGTGCTGTATGAAATGGACGGGTTCAACATGGTCTGGGAACACAACGGGGGAGTGCAGCAGGGACCCTACGACCAGCTTTTCGGCGTGAAGTTCATCGGTACCAACGGCACCCTGGTGGCGGACCGTGACAAATGGCGGTTGTTCCCCGAATGGGGCGGTGAGAACTGGCGCATGGAGGAGATGGAAGAACAGCCCGGCGACCAACTGTCCCATGTGAACCACTGCGGGAATTTCATCAGGGCCATCCGGTACGGGGAATCACTGAATGCGGGGATCGAGATCGGTCACAGGGCTGCCCTCTACGCACACCTGGGCAACATCTCACACTGGGCCGGGGAACGGGTGGTCTACGACGAACAAACCCGGAGCATCACCAACTCGGAGAAAGGGAATGCCCTGATCACCCCGGAATACCGGTCACCCTGGAAATTCCCGGTGATTTGAGGGAGTAAACTTTTTCATCTTACCTGTCGATATCAGACCTGTTCGGGCAATTAAGCAGTAGTTAATCCTCCTGTTGAAAAGTTACCATTTTAGGTAACTTTTTATTATCTTTGCTCCTTAGTTATGCGTATCATCAAGGAAATGGAGATTAAGATTATTAAAACGGAGGAGCAGTATGAACAGGCCTGCAGCAGGATATATGAGCTAATGCACCTGAATGACGCACAGTTCGACGTTAATCCTGAACTTGGAGAAGAACTGGAGTTGCTGGCTATACTGGTGGAAAGGTACGAACAGGAGCATTACTCCCTGGGTCCGCCTGATCCCATCGAGGCTATTAAGTTCCAGATGGAGCAGATGGGATTGAAACAAAAGGATATCGCCCCACTCTTCGGTGGCAAAACCAGGGTTTCGGAGGTGCTGAACCGTAAAAGGCCGCTTTCCATGAAAATGATCATCCTGCTGAACAGGTACCTGGGCATTCCGCTGGAGTCCCTTATCAGGGGCAACAAAGATGTTTACCTCTCAAAAGAAGAGATGGAGGTGGTTATGGAACACCCTGCCATCCGCGAATATGTCAAAAAGAATCCCGGGATCTGACCAATACACAAAGAACAGAATACGGAATGAAACTGTATGCTCCATATATCGACAACATACTCTACCAGCTTGAGCATATGTCGCTCTGGGTTGACAAAAAGTTGTTCAATGAGTTACGGGAGATATACAGCCTTATGGGGCCGGCCAGGCCCGGGGGTGAGGATCAGGTCAGATCGTTGTGGATCGAAGTACCTCGTGGGACCATCAAAGATTTTGGAGACTACAAAGAATTCAAGGAGGAAGGGATTGTCAATAATCGTAAAGATTTTGAATAATACTGGACCTCAGAATATCCGGATCAATCCAATGGTACAAGTTTACCACAGCTGAGTACCAGGACAAAAGATACTTCTATTTCAATTCTCGACTGGTCTCTACAATGATTCAATCCGAAACTCCAGTGACAGATGAAGATCATATCTCTGAATATATCTGGAAATTCCTGTTATGTCTGGAGAATACGATTCAAGATCTGATCCTCAAGATTGAGCTTGATGAGGATGGATACAGTGAGTTCCTGTCCGATCATCTTTCTTACCATAAGAGGAAAGAACGTTTAGGAAGGAGCTTTCGCCCGTCGAAAAGTATCATTGCATGGCCGATGGCTGTGACGAAGGCCTTCTTTCCATTGATTTGGATTCTTCCGGGGAATTCAGGCAGTGGTATCAGGGTGTAGAGAGGATGGCGGCACATCCGTGGGAGATCTGCCGGGGTGGTAACTCGACCCACATCTTATTGAGTGTTTCAGATATACATAATGGCTGGTGCCTCTTGCTTGCTGGTTCCAGTACAGTCAGGGTGGAAGAAACTGTAAGGATGGCTGTTGCACTCTATCAAGCCTGTATCCCGTTCCACCTTAGCGAAGCACGGGAGATTTTCAACATGGTTAACGGGAATGACTTCATCGGAATTATCCCGGATACTGTGTTCCCCAGGTATTGCCATAGCCTGTTCCCAGATGAGGACAGGGTCATCGACTATATGAACCTGGGTTACGAAAATACGGAAGCGATCATCGCTGCTGCCCACTGGTATCCTCCGGACCGGATCAGTGTGGTCAGGTCCTAGACGGTCATTATTTGTAAGATTCCGGGGGTAATTTTCTAAATGATTTGTATAATATTGGGGGTAAAGCTATTCCCAGTACTGCCACCAGGTGGTGCCCCGTCCCGGTCGGGGTTCCGGCTTGATATCCACATAGAGGATGGTGTCGGCATCCACCCCGTACGGGGCATCCAGTACCTGTTCCCCGTCGGGACTGATGACCATGGAACACCCGATCCCCTTCCATCCTTCCCACGGGCCGCCGGTCATCCAGCCCACATTGCTGGCACTGGCGATCCAGACCCTGAATTCTTTTGCAACGGGCATGTAAGCATCCCGCCAGAGCTGGCCGTAAGGTTCCTCCTGGTTGTCATGGTCTGCCGGTACCGCCCAGCTGCTGGGGGAAAGGATCACATCGGCACCCATATAGGCCAGGGAACGGGTAAGCACACGGTCGGCCGCATTGGCATCGGCGCAGATCATCAATCCAAGGGTCCCCAGTTCTGTCCGGCACACATTGAGGCGGTCTCCCAGTGCATAGTAGGGGTGACCGATATCGAGCTCGTTGATTTTCCGGTGCAGCAGGACCACCTCTCCCCGGGGATCAATGATCAAGGCTGAATTGTAAACATTCTCCCCCTCTTTCTCGATCAGGCCCGAGCAGATATATATCCTGTGTTTCCGGGCCATTTCTGAAAGGAACCTGCATGTCCTCCCTTCAGGTACGGGTTCTGCATCGGTAAGTGCCGATGGATGGGTCCACCCCAGGTCCATGGCTTCGGGGAGGAGGATCATCTGCGCTCCTTCCCTGGCTGTTTCTTCGATCAAATCTCCTGCATGAGCCAGGTTAGCCTCCCTGTCACCACCGATTACTTTCATCTGGACCAGGGCTAGTTTAAAGGACCTGCCCTTTACTGGTTCATCCTGGCCGTACTGACGCACCGTACAAAGGGTCAGGACCAGGAAAATCATGAGTAATGTAGTTCTGTTTTTCATCCTATAGCCTGTAATTCCTACCTATTCCGATATTTATGTACCTGTAAGTCAGATTTTATAGTTGCCTGACTGGTCAGATTTTAATAAAGATCTGCCGGCGGTAGAGCCAGTAACAGAGGAGCCAGGCGATGCCCAGGACCACCACCGAATTAATGAACATGGCCAGGGTCCCGGATGATCCCAGCCGGATCAGTCCATCGGCGATGAAAGAGGATGAAAAATCGACCAGCCACTGTTTCCCGGCAGTCTCCATGAACACATAGATAAAGATGGGATTCATTCCAACGATGGCAAAGAACCAGGTCCATTTCTTCATGCCGGCCAGGTCCACCAGCCAGTAGAAGAATGCCAGGGTAAGCAGCGCCCATCCCCCGGTGGTGAGGACGAAGGAGGCAGTGCAGATCCGCTTGATGATGGGATCCAGTCCCGTCCCGTCCAGGATATAGCCCAGCAGTACCGCCGGGATACCGAATGCGAGCAGGGTCCTGATTTTTTTCCACCCGGAAGCCTGGGTTGCCATCAGTTTCCCGGCCAGGACCCCCCAAATGGTGTGGGCCGCGGTGGGGATGCAGTTGAAGGCCACCCAGCCGCCCCCGTCGTTGATCTTACCCATGAGCACCATGTCCATGAAGGAGCCGAAGTTGTGGTCCTTCACAAAAGGCTGGTCATACCCCGGGATCCCAGTAAAACGGTAGAGGGATTCACTCAGCAGTAGCAGTCCCAGGGAGATGAGCAGCTGGGTCCTTCCGGGCAGCCGCATGATGGCATAGGCTATCAGGATGGTGACCGACAGCTGGGAGAGCACGTTCCAGAGCTCCCAGACCAGCCTGCCCCTGTAACCGATGTGGAGACCCACCCCGAAGGCAAGCAGGATCAGGCAGCGCCGGAGAATGTGAAGGGTGACCTTTCGCCGGGATTCTCCCCGTCCCTCTCTTTTTTTGACAGAGAACCACATGGCCACCCCCACGATGAACATGAAATAGGGCTGGACCAGGTCCCAGAACCGGAGACCGTTCCAGGGATGGTGGTGAAACTGCAGGGCGATCCCGTGCATGACGGACCCGGGTTCCGTGGCATTGAGCCAGGTGTGGTAAATGCCGGCCCCTTCGGCGATCAGCAGGAACATGACCAGTCCCCGGAAAAGATCCAGGGAAAGCAGGCGTCCGGGCTTGAAGGATATGGTTTTTTCTTTCATGGGATGAGTGGTTGTTGTTCTCTGAACAGGCACATATCCGCATCAGGAAAATTAGTGTTTTTTTTGTAGTTTTAAGCCTGTTTACAGCATTTGCTGCGGGGTCTCGGCGCCCCGCTTGCTTTACCGTCAATCCGCATATCGATGAATAAACTGGACCACCTCATAGAGATCTCACGCCACTTCGGCGCCAATCCGGATTATGTAATCGCCGGAGGCGGAAACACCTCCTTCAAGACTGCGGAAACACTCTGGGTGAAGGCGAGCGGGATCGCACTGGCCGATATCGATGAGCAGGGTTTTGTGGCCCTCTCAAGGGAGAAGCTGGGGCAGATGGAGACCAGGGCATACAGTCCTGATCCGCTCCAGAGGGAAGAGGAGGTGAAAAGCGACCTGAGATCAGCCATGATTGGTGCCGGGGGACTCAGGCCGTCAGTGGAGACATCCCTGCACAACCTGATAGAATATCCTTACATCGTCCATACACACCCGACACTGGTCAACGCGGTGATGTGCGCGGACAATGCCGGGGAAGAGATCGCGGAGCGTTTCGGAAGCGAGGCATTGTATGTGAAGTACACCGATCCGGGTTACACCCTATTCAAAAAGCTGCAGGAGCGGATCGCGGCATACCACAACCGGCACGGGAGGGATCCGAGGATCATTTTCCTTCAGAACCACGGGGTTTTTGTGGGAGCCGGTACCACAGAAGAGGTGAAGGCGGTCTATGCGAATATCTTCTCAAGGATCCGGGAGGGAAAGAACCTGGCACTGCCCGACCCAGTAGCAAAAGCGTATGTGTCACCGTTGGCGCGGGATATCGCAGGCTGGCTTGCCGGGAGGAACCTGGTGAGCGCTAGCTATACAGGTGAGCTGATCGGCCATTTTTGCGCCGGCAGGGAAAATTTCAAGAAGATCAGCAAACCTTTCACCCCGGACATCATCGTTTACTGCAAATCCAACTACCTGTTCCTGGAAAAGGGAGCGGGGAGCGACAGCATCCGGAAGGCCCTGGATGATTTTCACAGGGTGTACGGCTGCGATCCGAAGGTAATCGTGGAAGAGGGGGGCGGACTGATCCTGGCGGAGGAGGATGAAAGCTCGCTTCGGACCGTGCTGGAGGTGTTTACGGACATGATGAAGATCAGCTATTTGTCGGAACAGTTCGGCGGGCCCCATCCCATGACCGATGAGCAGATCAGGGTGATCGACCAGTGGGAGGCGGAGCACTACCGCCGAAGCGTGGCCAGGAACAGGGGCAGGGCCTGAACCTGCTGCCAGGCCCGTAGCTTTTCAAGGGGATATGGCAGGATTGGGGTTTGAACCTTTGTCCCCTGGCCGCCCTCAGGAGAGGAATTTCTTACGGAGATCTTCGATCTGCTGCTCATTGATGGGGACAAGCTTTCCCAGCGGGGTGCTCATGATCAGTGACCTTGCACTGAATTCGGCCACCTCCAGCCGGTCGAAGGTCTGCAACAATTTGTCGCCCGTGACAATGATCGAATCATTTTTGATGATCACCGCGGGTGTGTTCGGCGAAAACAATCCGGCCAGCTCCTCTGCCTCTTCGAACTGCATCCCGAATCCCACCACCGGGATGTCCTGCAAAAAGATCCAGCTCTCGGGGATCGTACGCACATCCATTTTTTGTCCCGATACCCCAAAGGCCATGATGTGCCTGGGCTGCGTCAGGATGATCGAGTTGATGTGCGGGTTCTGGCGGTAGATCTGCTGATGGACCCTCAGCGCACGGCTTGGCAGCTTGCCGGGCTCCCTTTTGCCGTTGCTGATTTGCACGATGTCCTGAAGGTCCATCTCCCAGCGGGGCACATCGCGGGGGGTGATCAGAAAATCATTCTCCCGCCACCTGACGGAGACCGTTCCGTATGAGGAGATCATCAGACCCTGGAGGCAGGACCTCCTGACCAGCTGGCTGATGTTTCTACGGATGGAAAGTTCTTTCCCGGTATGTACCACCCTCTCCATTTCGGGCAGATCTTCAGGGATCTGGGAATGAAACCTATCGATCTGCTCATCCTTCAGGTAGCGGGGCGTTCCGATGGTGCTGGCATTGATGATCGTCCGGGCCGTGAATTCCAGGGTCTCAAACCGCACAAAGGCATCCTTGAGGTCACTGCCCGCCACCACCGTCCCGTGGTTCTCCATGATCACGGCATTGAATCCCTTTTTAAACTCCCCGGCGATCGTTTCTCCCAGGGCTTCACTTCCCGGGAGGGCATACGGGGCATACCCGATGGGTCCGCAAACATATTTTGACTGTGGGATCACGTTCATGTTCGGAAGCTTCCTGACAATACTGAAGGAGACCAGGGCGGGCGGATGGGCGTGGATCACGGCGTTGATGTCGGGCCTTGCCTCATAGATGGCTCTGTGGAATGGGAACTCGGAAGAGGGCTTGTGATGGCCCGTGACGGTCCCGTCCGCTTTCACACAGACGATGTCCTTCCGCTGCAGGGACCCTTTGTCAATGGCGCTGGGGGTTAACCCAGATATGTCCTTCGGTGTCCCTGATGGAAATGTTGCCGCCCGATGTGGTGGTCAGCTGTGCCTCGTAAATGCGCCGGATGATCTC
>DSDZ01000168.1 GCA_011048475.1 Bacteroides sp.
CCGAACTTTGCCAGTTCATGCCGGTCAGCCATGACCATATCCGCATACAGAATGGGGATGATCACAATTCCCAGCAGCAACACAAGCAAATCCTGCGAGATAAGGATAAGGGCGATGCTGAAGAGAACGCCGGCGGTATACTGCGGATGCCTGACGATGGCATAAAGTCCGGTTACCACCAACCTTGTGGTGTGTACATAGCTTTTCCCCCGGGGTACCTCCCCTTTTTTTCTGAACTGGAAAATGGGCATGAACCCGAAAAGGACTGAGATGGCCCAGATGGCCCATCCGGTCCACATCACGGCATCCAGTTCCGCCACATTGTATCTTCCCATGAAGAGGACCAGGATGATCTGCGCCACCAGGATGGGGCTCCAGATCCATGACAGTATCTTCATCTCGCGAACGATCGTTTTTCCGAGGATTAATTTACCGCAAGTTTTGGAATCTGTGAAATTTAATCGGATAATTACCTAGTATCTTCCAAACTGCCTGACTTTTTTCCTGATCTTTTTTTCAAGCTTCTGACCGAGTTCCTCTGTTTTCACCCTCCACATCCAGTTCCCCCTGGTGGTGGAAGGGTGGTTCATCCTGCTTTTCTCATCCAGGCCGAGCCAGTCCTGCATGGGAACGATGGCCAGTTTTGCAGGAGAGGCATAGGCGATCCTGATCATTTCCAGATGGACATTTTTTTCCGTGAGTTCTTTTCCCGAGAAGATCCTGAACCTTTTCAAGGTGGCCCGGTCCGCTTCCTTTCTGAACCATCCTTTCATTGTATTGTTGTCGTGGGTCCCCGTGTACACAATGCTGTTGTAATCGATATTACCGGGGAAGTGATGAGAAAACGGCATCGGGCTGCCAAAACCAAACTGCACCACCTTCATGCCCGGAAGTCGGTAAAGATCCCTCAAGTCGTATACCTCCCGGTCGATCTGTCCCAGATCTTCCGCCACAAGCGGCATGTCCGGGTACCGGTCCTTGATGTCGTTGAAAAGTTTCGATCCCGGTCCCCTGACCCACTTTCCATTCATGGCCGTCCCGGAATCCGCCGGTACCTCCCAGTAGGCGGAGAATCCCCTGAAATGGTCCAGCCTGACCATGTCGAACCATTGCAGGTTCTTTTCGATCCTCCCGAGCCACCACCTGTTCCCGTCAGCTTCCATGGCATCCCAGTCGTAGACGGGCATTCCCCACAACTGTCCGTTTTTATTGAAATAGTCGGGCGGAACGCCTGCCACCGCTTTCATCGATCCATCAGGATTCAGCTTGAACAACCCGGGATGGGCCCAGACATCCGAGCTGTCATGATCCACATAAATGGGTATATCACCGAGCAGATGCACACCCCTGTCGTTGGCATAGATTTTCAGCCGGTCCCACTGGTCGCTGAAAATGAACTGTTCGAAAATAACCTCTTCAATAAGGTCACTGTGCCTCTTCCGGAATTCATCCAGGGCCTGCCCGTCCCGGTCACGGTATTTCTCCGGCCACTCAAACCAGGGCTTCCGCGAATGCTGCCTTTTCAATGCCTCGAAAAGTGCATAATCCTCCAGCCAGGATGCCTCCTCCTCCCGGAATGCCTCCTGGCGCCTTTTCAGGCCGGTGTGGGCGGATTTCTGATTTGCCCTGTAAGCTTTTTCCAGGAAATATCTCTTTGCTTTTTCAGCATGTCGGTAACGGGCTTTGCCGTCCTGTACCGTCCTGTAAGCTTCCAGGTCGTTCCTCTCCAGCATTCCCTCTTCCACAAGCTGGACCGGATCGATAAACAGGATATTGCCGGCAAAAGCCGACCTGGCGCTGTAGGGGGAATACCCTGCACGCGGGCTGGTCGCACTCAGGGGAAGAAGCTGCCAGTACCGCTGTCCGGCCCGCTCCAGAAAATCGACAAATGCCCGGGCACCGGGGCCGAAGTCACCGGTGCCGAATCCGCCGGGCAGGGAGGAAATATGCATCAGGATCCCTGCCCTTTTTTCAGGCTTGTTGGGGATGCCCCGCAGCGTGGCAAAGGGTACTTCACCGAACAGATCGCTCAACGGCAGGGACCGCTCGCCTGCAATGACCCTTTCGGTGATTGTGTGGCGCCATTGCGGAGGGGCCAGGTCCGGGAGCCTGATTTTCGTATTTTCCCAGCCGTGCCCCTCCGGCATACCTGCCGTATTGAGGGGGACAGCCACGATCAGGTGGTCATTCCCCAGGGTGCGGCAAAACGCCAGGACGTGGTTCCTGAACCTGCCAGTGATCCGGAGCGGAACATAACTTCCCCTGTTGAAAAGATCCGGTTTCCCGGCACGCTCCTGCAGGGTTAAAAAAGTGATCCACTGCTTGATCCTGCCGTCGGCAGCATGATCCCAGAGCTCCTGCAGGTGTGCAACCGGATCCTTCTCCGAGGCGAGGATCATCCGGTCAAGGTTTTTATCAACCGATCTGTAATCCACCGGCCGCCGGTTGTCCGGATCAACAAAACTGAGGTTCCAAATTTCACATCCCTGGAACGTGTCGGGTACCCCTGGGGCCGTATTTTTAAGAATGGTCTGGGTCAGTGAATTGATAATCCCGTGTGGAATGATCGTGGCGAGGAAACCGGTAAGGCTGTCCCGGAACCCGTTTAAGGGCTCCAGGATCTGATCCACGAATGCCAGGGTGTACTGTTCGTACGCTTCATCCGGATCACTCCACGAGGAAACCTCTTTCCCTTCCCGGAGGGCTTTGACCAGGTATTCCCGGAAACGTGCAGTGAATGATTCCTCCTGCCGGCAGTCCATGGGATAGTGGGCAACAAGTGCCTGGTAGATCATGTACTCATCGGCCGCAGAGGGGATCTCCCTGCCGCGGATCGTTTTCTTGGATCCACGGTTCATCCTGCGCCAGGAACGGGTATATTTCTTCCATGCTTCGGGAAGATCGCTCAGTACAATGAGCCTGGCGCGGGCATCTTCCCCTCTCTTGGTATCATGGGTGGAAAGGGTGTTCATGGTCATGGGGAATTTTTCCCGCCTAGCCAACATCTCTGCATGGAATGTCTCCGCGCTGGTGCCGAAATGGGCAGGAGAATTACCCACTTCGTTGTGTGCGATGAAAGGATGGTACGTGTAGAATGCAGTGTCCTCGATGCCCTTGGCCATCAAAGGTCCGGTGTACTGCATCAGGCGCATGAAAAAGTCGTCGCCGTTCGCGGTCTGTCCCCTGTTATCTTTCCTGCCCGGAAGGATCAGCTGTTTTAGCATATTGAGCACCTCCCTGCTGCCGGGATCGGATTGTTTTGCCTGTGCGATGGTTTTTCCGACCGTATCCCGCTCGGCTTCCGTAAAGCGGGAAGGAGGATTGTAGAGGCGGTAGACCGGGAAATGGACCATGAATGCCGCAAGGCCGTTCCTGAGGCTTTCTTTTTGCAGTCGCGGCAGCCTGTCCGGTTTCCCTCCGGCCTGCTCCGCCCGTGAAAACGCCGAAATGAATTCATCGGTCAACAGCCCGAGTTCCCCGCCAAACCTGTTGAGCAGAATGAACTGTTTCTTTTCCCGGAATACCTGTTCCGGATCCTCCACTTTGCCGGTCCACTCGCTGTAATGCTCGTAGAAAAATGGTCCGCCGGACCGATTGGTGAGCAGCTGGCTGACGGAAGCCAGGAAATCGTATCCCGTGGTACCCTGCACAGGCCAGGATCCGGGAATGGTTTCCCCCTTTTCCAGGATCTTTTCCGCAACGAGATACGTCCTGTTCCCGCACACCTGTCTGAGCCTCTCCAGATAGTCGGAAGGATCATACAATCCGTCAATGTGATCAATCCTGAGCCCGTCCACCATTCCCTCCTGCACCCAGGTGCGGATAAGTCCGTGTGTCCTATCGAACACATCCTCCAGGTGGACATTTAAGCAGATGAGTCCGTTGATGGTGAAAAACCTGCGGTAATTGATCCTCTTCTCTGTCTCCTTCCAGTGAACCGGCAGGTAACAGAGACGGTCCGCCAGGGATCTCATCCGTTCCGGCTCCCGGTTGATCCGGTCCACGCATTGATCCACGTACCAGGCAATTTCCTGGTCAGAGGAACAGAGGGCAAAAAGTTTCCGGGTATGGGTTTTCCACTCTCCCGCCGTTGCTTTTGCCGATATCCATTCCCCGAGTTTACCGGGCATGCTACCGGACTCCAGGATGAAAGGGTATGCCCCTGCCGATACAGGAAATTCGCGTTCGTAATAAACCAGGGTAAATCCACTATCCCCGAACCGCAGTTTTAAATCGCCGTTACCGATGAGCCCATCCAGAGATTTACCGAAGAACGGCAGCATCAGCTTTTCCCGCAGCTCCCTGTCTGGGTGATTGCCGACAATGTCAAACACCGTGTAATACTCAGACTGCTTCCCGTGAACCAGCACATCCCGGATCCAGGGATTTTCCGTGGAAAATGCCATGTGGTTGGGAACGATGTCCTGGAGCCAGCCCATCCCCATGGAATGGATTTTTCCGGTCAGCTTCCCAAAAGCCCGTTCTGTCCCGATCTCACGGTTCAGACTGAGCAGGTCGGTGATGTCATACCCGTGTGTGCTTCCGCTGACCGCCCGGAATATCGGTGAAACATACAGGGTTTTAATGCCCAGTTTACGAAGGTAGTCCAGGATCTTCTCCAGGTCTTTCAGATTGAAATCCCTGTGAAGCTGGAGCCTGTAGGTGGATACCGGGTGATATGTGCTCATGAGCCGGTTTGTTCGGGTTCGCTGCCATAGATAACCATGGATCTCCCCATCAGTGTAAAACGGTCATCCGCTGTGAGGATGTCGGGACTGGACTCACCGGGTCCGCCCCAGCGTTCGGAAGCTGAGTCTGCCAGTTTCACCAGTTTACCCCTGATTCCCGATGGTACGCTCACAGGCCGGTTCTCTGCACTGTAATTCAGAAAGGCAAGGATCCTCTCCGAATCCCGCCACCTTTCCAGGATAAAAACCATCTCCTTTTCATGCACCAACAAATTCCGCCTGTCCGGATCCTTCAGCACCGGATGGGTTTTTCGAAGCCTGATCAGGGTCCTGTAATAATCGAGCATCCATTCCTGCTCCTTCTGCCTGCTGAAATCCCAGGAGAGTTTTGATTGATTGAATGTGTCCTGCGACGAAGGATCCGGCGCCGGTTCCCCGTTTTTACGGAATGCTTCAAATTCCTTCTCCCTACCTCTTCGGACCTGCTCGTTCAATTTTTCATCCAGGTGGCTTACAAAATACAGAAAGGGATTCCGTTCACCATATTCCTCTCCCATGAACAGCATGGGAACATTGGGGGTGACGAACATGGTACCCGCGGCGAGTTTCGCGGTTTCAAAATCAGTCAGGGTGATCAGCCTGTCGCCCTGCATCCGGTTCCCGACCTGGTCGTGGTTCTGGGAAAAGATCACAAACTGGCCTGCCGGGCTGTTCTCCGCCGAATTCCCATAGGTCTTTCTGCGGAACGGGGAGTACCGGCCGTCATAGACAAACGTGTCACGGATGGCAGCGGAAAGATCTTCAGGCTCCCCGTAATCCATGTAATAACCCTTCTTCTCGCCTGTAACCAGCGTGTGCAGGGCATGATGAAAATCGTCCGACCATTGTGCGTCCAGTCCGTACCCGCCCCTGTCAGCCGGCGAGATGTACCGTACATCATTGAGATTGGATTCGGCGATCAGATGATATTCCCTACCCGTCTCCCTGCCCAGCTGCTCCAGGTTCTCCGCTATTTCCTGCAGGATGTGCTTCGCGCCGAAGTCATAGATTGCATGCACCGCATCCAGCCGCAGCGCGTCCATGTGAAAATCGCGGCACCACATGAGGGCATTCCGGATAAAATAGTTCCTTACCCCGTCGCTGTATGCGCCGTCAAAATTCACCGGTTTCCCCCAGGGGGTGGAATAATGATCGGAAAAATAGGGTCCCGAACTGGGAAGGTAATTGCCTTCCGGTCCCAGGTGGTTGTACACCACATCCAGGATCACCGCCAGTCCCTTCCGGTGACATGCATTCACCAGCGTCATCAATCCTTTTGCCCCGCCGTATGTATCCTGCACCGCGAAAGGGTACACCCCGTCATAGCCCCAGTTCCGGCTGCCGCTGAACTGGGCCACCGGCATAATCTCGATTGCATTGACTCCCAAATCCTTCAGATAGTCCAGCCGGCTGCGGATCCCTTCGAAATTTCCCTCCGGTGTGAATGTTCCTGCATGAAGCTCATAGATGATCATGTTTGAAACAGGGATCCCTTCCCAATCCGTGTCGCTCCAGTTGAAATCGTTCAGCCAGATCACTTCCGAGGGACCGTGCACGCCTTCCGGCTGTGAAAGAGATGCGGGATCCGGGACGGGATCTCCGTCATCGATCCTGTATTTATAGCGGGTGCCTGGTTTGATCTCCTCCAGTGACTTTTCCCAGTAACAGTTTTCTGTCTTTTCCAGGGGGGTTTCCTCCTCACCGGGGAACAGTACCAGGCTGACCGCTCCGGCAAGCGGAGCCCAGATGCGGAAAAGACACCGGTCGCCTTCCTCCATCACAGGATAAACAGCTGGGTACTTCATGGAATTAAGATATGAAACATTGCTGTGAAAATTAAATTTATGAAATTTGCGGGTTAACAAAAGTACGGATCGATTGTTTGTTCCAAAGAGATATGAAAGATTATAAAGGGATCGTCCTGCTGGGGAAGCCTTATCCGCTGGGGGCCACATATGATGGGGAAGGGGTGAATTTTGCGCTTTTCAGCGAGAATGCCACCGGCGTGAAATTATGCCTGTTCAATGATCCTGCAGATTCCCGGGAATGCGAGCATGTGAATATGGAGGAAGTCACCGATTATGTCTGGCATGTGTACCTTCCCGGGATCAGGCCCGGCCAGTTGTATGGTTACAGGGTGTACGGAAGATACATGCCCAAAAAGGGGATCCGTTTCAATCCACAGAAACTGCTGATCGATCCCTATGCAAAGGCGATCCAGGGACGCATCGAAGTAAAGGACAGCATGTTCGATTATACATTCGGACCCGGTGTGAAAAAGGGTGTGTTTGAAAAGAATATCATTGACAGCTCGGCGGAGGTGAACAAATCCGTTGTGATCGATACGGCTTTTGACTGGGAAGGGGTGCGGAGGCCCGAAACATCCATGCACAATTCGATCATCTATGAGTTGCATGTGAAGGGTTTTACCGCCAGGCATCCCGGACTGCCGGAGAACGAGCGGGGCACATACAGGGGCCTTGCCAATCCATTGATCATTGATTATTTCAGGAATCTGGGGATCACCGCCATCGAGCTGATGCCCATCCACCATTTCATGCATAACAAGTACCTGCTGGAGAAAGGGCTTTCCGACTACTGGGGGTATAATTCCATCGGTTATTTCGCTCCCCATGCGGAATACAGCGCATCGGGGATGTCCGGGGAGCAGGTCACGGAATTCAAGGAAATGGTGAAAGCCTATCACCGGGCAGGGATCGAGGTGATCCTGGATGTGGTGTACAACCACACGGGGGAGGGGAACCACCTGGGTCCGACGCTTGCTTTCCGGGGGATCGACAACCGGAACTATTACCGCATGGATCCCAAGCATTCCCTCTACTATACCGACTACACGGGTACGGGCAATACTCTGAATATGCTGAGCAGCAGGACACTGCAGCTTGTCATGGACAGCCTGCGGTACTGGGCCACCGAGATGCAGGTTGACGGGTTCCG
>DSDZ01000322.1 GCA_011048475.1 Bacteroides sp.
CTCCAGAACCTGGAAATGACACTCGGTGACAATCCCAGCCCCAGCATGGGCAAATCTCTCTCAACATAGGTTTTTACGAAATTATAAAACCATTCGCTGCGCAGGTCATCGTCTTCCTGTAAGAAGGCATCTGGAAACCCGCCCCTGAACCAATGATTCGTCAATTCTGACCTCCGGTGTACTTCCAGAATGTTGAACGGACTGAGCTCATGATAGGAAATCCGCCCGGCCAATGATTCCGAGGAATCCCTGATCAGGTCAGGGGATGCAGACCCAAGAATCACATACCTTCCGGGTTTCTTTTGAACATCGATCAATGACCTCAGAACCGGGAACAAGCCAGGTTTTGCCTGAATCTCATCGAGAACCACGCATTTGTCCTGATTGCTTTCCAGAAACAAGACAGGATCCGTTAATTTGGCGAGGTCTCGCGGATGTTCACAATCGAGGTAGGTGAACTTTTGGTGAGATTCAGCCATCAGTTGCCTGACAAGGGTGGTTTTCCCACACTGCCGTGGTCCGACTATACCTACAACAGGAAAAAAATCCATTGACTTTTGGATCTTTTCCAGTAAAATTCGATTTACCATCATCCCTGAAAATTATAAAAACAACTTTCGAATTTTCAGGGTAAAAATAAATATTTTTTCGACATACATCCAAATTTCTCCCTGAAGAATATAAAATGCTCTTTCGAATTTCCAGGGAAAGGGGCTGGACGACTAGCCGGGACCGGTATCCCGGATGCATTGTCACTGCTGCTCAGGAGCCGATGATTACCTTTTTCACCGGGAAAGCATCTCCTCCGGGAATGGACAGCAGGTAAATACCGGGTGCCAGGTCGTGGATGTCCACGCATATGCCCGCAGTCCCGCTTTCACCGACGGGTACCTGCTTCACAATCTGCCCCTGAAGGTTCTGCAGTAAAATGACCAGCCCGTTGCCCCTCCGGTGGTTCAGTTCTATCCAAAACTCGCCGGTGGCCGGATTGGGATACACATTCATCCCTCCCTTTTCATCTGTAAACATACCGACAGGAGACCCCTCAAAATATGCCGTAAGGATCTCATTGTGGCCGGGCATGGTATAACCAAAGCTCTGTTGATCGCTCACTTCATTTTCCTGGTGATCCTTCCAGCTAACGAATGTATACCCTTCGGCAGCAGTTGCAGTCAGGTTTACCAGATCACCTTCCCTGTAATCGCCGGTCCCGGTAACACTTCCCGCACCGGCAGGGGCTACCTTCAAAGTAAGGGTATAACCGGATACCTCCCGCATACAACGGACGCTGAAATGGAGTGTCTTGAAATAAGCAGAAATGGTGCCCATACCGCCCATGTCACCGCTGATGCCCCTGCCCCAGACATGGGTGGAAGTCTCGGTGGAAGTCCACCAACTGGCTTCTTCACCAAGGCCATCGAATGAGTTCTCGGTTGTACTCCGGGAACCGCCCGGAAGCGCAGAAAAACCGAAATCATCCGTGCCGTAATATGTATCATTATAATCCCATCGCGGATGCATCTTCCTGGAACAATCACCATCCAGGGGTGAGTCCACCTGCCAGCAAGATCTGAGTTTGGTCCCCAAATTATTCCATACAACATCGGTGTGGTTGTTCATCAGATAATCGGTGAGCTGCGTCCATTCATCGTGGGATGGCACATGCCAGCCATCCGGACATAATCCGCTTGAATGATCCACGGAAAACCAATTATACAGCCGGCCATACGTCGCCGCCATCTCTGCCTCTGAGTCTATGCCATACACATCCCCGTGCGGCTGGACCGATATGCCGGCAATGGTGCTGCCATCTCTGTACTTTGTGGTACGTAGATTTTCGGCCATCCATTCCTGGTCCCCGATGATGATGGTCCGGTATTCGTTACCGTCAATATCGGTGATCGTGCGAAAGGCCACCGCATCCGCATCAACTTCAAAATTCGCCGTGAGGGTCACATTTTCCGAAGGCATCGTGTAATTGAAATCAGGATCGGTACTGATGGTCCCGCCTCCTTCACCGGTCCATTTCACAAACTGATACCCGTAATTTGCAGCGGCCGATAAGGGTATCTGTCCCCCTGCCACTTTACTGCCTTCTCCTTCGACCCTGCCCCAACCTTCGGGACTGATAAGGAGAGTAAGCTCAAACAGACCTTCCGGATAGTTATGTATCCCGGGTTCACCCTGCCATTGCAGATACGGATAGGTCTCCCCTTCCACAATGCTCCAGATACCCGTAAAATCCCAGTCACCGTAAGTCGCGCCGCTGATCATCTCCATGGTGTATTTTCCCTCACCGACCACACTTTCATTCATTCCGCTGGTTTCCACATTCCAATAAGAATGGATCACTTCCATATCGGTTCCATTTCCAACAAATCCCCCGGTATTGGTGCCCAGTTCACTGGAAACGGATCCCAGGGAATAGGAGTTCGTGATCGTGCCCTGTTCCACCCATCCGGTCATCCCTCCGATCCATTGTGACCCGTGGACACTCCCTGTTGCATAAGAGTTGCTTATTACACTGCCATCTTCAATGGTTGCAGAGAGTCCGCCAACCGAATATCCATCGGCGTGCACATTGGAAGTCGAGAAGCATTCTGATATCGAAGTGTTGTCGATGACCAGGCCCACCAGGCCACCCGCCCAGTTGCCCTGCACGTTCACTTCCCCGTTGGAATAACAGTATTCAACGGTGGCACTTCTGCGCAGGTCACCAATGAGCCCCCCTGTTATACTCTGACCGCTCACATTGCCTGCACTGGAGCTGTTCCTGATCTCTGACTGATAACAGCACCCGACCAGTCCGCCTACATATTCATCACCGGTAACATCAACACCTGTAAGGCTCAGATTGGATATATCGGCCTGGTTTACAAAACCGAATAATCCCTGGTCATCATGATAGGGACGATTAATATAAAGACCCTCAATGGTATGGCCATTTCCGTTGTATGAGCCGCAGAAATATTCTTCCATGTATTTTCCAATGGGCAGCCAGCCTTCGTCTTCATTATATGGCGGTGTATCCAGGTCGATATTATTTACCTGGATAAAGCATTGATCACCGTATTCCCCGCCTGAAAACTGTCGCACCCAGTCGAGCTGTCCGGCCGTGGCGATTTGCCATGGGTCGGACTGTGTTCCTGTCCCTCCCGCGAAGACAATTGATTCGAAAACAGCTGTAAGGGCAATGTCCTCCGGGGGCATGATGAAGACATATTTCTTCTGGCCGGAGACCCTGTTTCCCATCGCATCTTTCCAATGATGAAATCCGTAATCCGGCAGATCCGGCGCAGCCAGAACAGTCACCGCCGTACCCCCGGGGAACATACCCGCTCCTTCCACCGAGCCCCCTTCCGGTGGTTCAGCGACCAGTGTCACCTGGTGCATGTTCAGTGCCATCGCATCAATCATCGGGAAAATGGCAATATCCAGGGAATAACCGATGCTTTCAGTTGAATACCATCCGTCATTGCCGCAAACCCATGCCAGGGTAAAATCTCCTCCGTCACCGATATCCGACGAATAATTCCCAAGTTCGTAAGCATCATTGACCCAGTCATCCAGACCGGTCAGGTCGGCTCCGATCAGGTAATCGCCGGTGACCGTCAACGGCTCGTCAAATTCCACATAGAAAGCCCCCGGTTGCGGCCAGGGATTACCCTCCGAATCCTCATAATCGGGATCGGGCTCAAATGTCCTGCTGGGTTCTATCTCCGCCAGGGGAATGCTTTTCGTGGCAAGAACGTTACCCGGGACTCCCGAGTCATCATCCCAGTCCCAGACTGTGAAGGCGACATTTCCGCTGGTCCCGATGGCAGAACCGATCCAATAGTATGCCCCATGGATCTGGTAAGAACCGTCCACGATGAATTTCTGTCCGTAGCCTGTTTCATCACGGAGGTTTGTACCGAACACGTAACCCGTCTCCTCTCCCCACCAGTACAGTCCCTCCCCTGTGCGGTTCTCCCAATTTCCCGGCGGCAACATCGTTAGATCATTGATTTCAATGACTTTCTTCAAAACATCCGGAGGGATAATCCGTCTGTGGGACCGTTGCTTTTCCTTAACCGTGGGAAATACCAGACCCGGATTCTGGCAAAAAACAGTGGCCATGGTGAATAAACCGAGCAAAACCGGGAAGATTTTTTTCATTGTTGGGTTGTGTGTATTTCGCGAAACTCAATAAATCCGGACATTTTGAAATGTACGAAATATACTTAGGCGATTCCAGCATTTTTGACCATTCACCGCTATGAGTAAATGACAGGCAGGATTCAGGTTATCATTGTCACTTCTCCTTAAGTCAAGGATCACCCGTAATACCCCTGTATTTCCAGGTTCGTGAGTCCGGCCTGTTGCGCCTGTCTGATGGCCTCCGCATATTCCCGGCGGGCAATGGAACGGGACAGTGCCGGATACGCCTCCGCCATGTGCGTGGGCCTGTATTGGGACATCAGGTTCAGGTAGGTGTCTTTGGGCAGGTTGGCTGCGATCCATTCGATCACCTGTTTGGTCCCGCTGACCCGGTTGGGCATGATCAGGTGACGGATCATCAATCCCCGTTTCATCAGTCCGTTCGCTGCTGGTATTGCCACCCCCACCTGCCTGTTCATTTCCAGCAGGGCCTTTTGTGTTACCTCCGGATAGGTGCGGGCACCGGAGGAATATGCTGCAGCCATTTCACCATCCGAATATTTGAAATCAGGCAGATATATATCCACAACGCCGTCCAGTATTTTCAGCATTTCCACCCGTTCCCACCCGCAGGTATTATAGACCAGCGGGAGACGCAACCCTTTTGAAGCAGCCAGGTCCAGGGCCAGTAAAATGTGAGGGGAATAATGGGTGGGGGTGACGATGTTAATGTTAACACAATTCACATACATTAACTCTAACATCATATTGGCCAGGTCTTCAATGGAGCATTCCGTACCTGCCCCACCGTGACTGATATCCCAGTTCTGGCAGAATACGCAGCGCAGGTTACAATATGAGAAGAAGATAGTGCCGGAACCACCTGATCCTACAAGCGGACGTTCCTCACCGAAGTGGGCATGAAAGGAGGCCACTTTCAACGCTGAAGTGGCCTTGCAGAAACCGGGTTCACCTTTAAGCCGATTAACTCCACATTCCCTGGGACAGAGCCTGCAGTTTTTCAAGGAATCCCAAAGGACCATTCCCCTCTCCTTCAGTTCCCCGGTCCGGTGAAGCCTTACATATCGTGGTCTGTATGATACTCCATTCATACAGATATAAATGTAACAAAATGCACAATACTGATAGAGCATCAAACTCAAATCATTCTGATCCTTGCAATGTTGTATTCTGTCTCTGTTTCAGACGATATTTGACAATGGTCTGAGTATTTCTTAATTTTCTTCAACGAATTCTACAGAACAGGCAAGTTACAAACCTTACCCCAGCGGAATGTCCTTTACACAGTCCAGGCAGAATGAATTTCTTGACAAGCTGACCAGGATCACAGAAGCCAACATGTCAAACGAACAATTCGGGGCCTCGGAACTGGCGAGGGAAGCGGGAATGAGCCACTCCAACCTCCACCGCAGGTTAAAGTATGCAACCGGCCTGTCCATCAGCCAGTTCATTCGCAAGGTCCGCCTGGAAAAAGCATACGCACTGCTTCAGGAAAGCAGCTTAATCATCAGCGCGATCGCCTTTGAATGCGGATTTCGCAGCGTGAGCTACTTCAACAAGTGCTTCCGCGACCAATACGGGTACCCGCCCGGTAAGATCAGAAAGGATGAATATCCTGATTCCGGTCCGGACAATCAACTGCCGGAACCATCATTAAAAAGTCCGGGGACAAAGCGCACAACAATGATCACTGTTGCTTCAGCGTCTGTTCTTGTGATTGCGACAATCATTCTGCTTACTATCCTGAAGCCATTTAGTTCAGATAATAAGCCGCGTGATTTGTCCATTGCCGTCCTTCCCTTCCGGAACGACAGCCCGGATGCAGAGAACGCATATTTTATCAATGGGATCATGGAGGAGGTAGTGCTGAATCTGCAAGCCATAAAGGAACTAAGGGTTCCGGGCCGGACCTCGGTTGAGCAATACAGAACAACGACCATGTCCATACCCGAAATTGCTGAAGAGCTGGGAGTAAATTATATTGTTGAAGGAAGCGGACAGAAATATGGTGACAAAGTTATACTAAGGGTACAACTTCTGGAGGGGGCTAGCGATGAGCAGCTCTGGGGTGATTCTTACAAAAAGGAAATTGAAAGTATTGAAGTGATTATAGGTATACAAAGCCAGATCGCTCAATCAATAGCCAATGAATTACAGGCTGTGATCACACCCGCAGAAAAACAACGCATTGAGCAAACTCCCACCACAAACCTAACTGCATACGATTTTTACCAGAGAGGTATATGGGAAGTTGAAAAATATTGGTCAGTTTATCAGGGCTACAAAAGAGATAATAATAGGGAAGCACTGTTAAGAGCTGAAGATCTTTTCAGTAAAGCTCTTGAATATGATTCCACATTTGCCCGGGCATATACCCAGTTGGCAATCGTATACACTCAGAAAAATTATTGGGAAACGTATTTAACTGAAAATTGCCTGGATTCAGTACTGATCCTGGCAAATAAAGCACTTTCCTATGACGATCAATTAGCAGACGCTTATTTTGTCAAAGGATATTATTATCACACACAAAATCAAGATGAACAGGCATTAACTGAATATGACAGGGCTCTAGAATTAAATCCAAATGATTGTTGGTCATACTTTTGGAAAGGCGCGATCTATGAAAATAAAGACCTTGTTAAATCCCTCGACAATATTCAAAAAGTCATATTAATGTATAGAGGGCCTGTTTTACCACAAGTATATAGCGAAATCAGTTGGGTTTACGGTTGTGCCGGTTTCAAGGAGAGAAGCTGTTATTATGCAAAGGAAGCTTTTATACTGGATGGTGATTCAGCAAGGTATTACAGTCAATTGGCCTTCCCGGAATCAACGGTTGGTAACTTTGAGAAAGCTATTGAATATGCTGAGAAAAATTATGCCTTAGATTCAACTGGTGATTTTGTTCTTGGTCAATTAGGATTATTCCATTCGTTTCTTGATCAATATAAAGAATCGTTGAGGTACTTTAAAGAATATGACAGATGCTTAAAGGTTCTTGACAAATCCGATCCCTCTAACACATTCCGTATTGGACACGCTTTATGGGTCAATGGATTTAAAAATGAAGCAGCATATTATTTTAATACAGCATTGGAGTTTCATAATGAAGCGATTGAACTAGGTAGAATTGATGTTGTGGATAATTATTATGCTCTTGCCTGTATCCACGCATTCCTGGGAGACAAAGAAAAAGCATATGAGAATTTAAGACTTTTCAAAAGAGAAATGGGAGGGTATTTCTATTATATCGAATATCTCAAAAAAGATCCCTTGTTGGACAGCATCAGGGATGAAGCAGAATTTCAGCAAATCGTCCGTGAACTCGAGGCCAGGTACCAGGCAGAGCATGAAAAGGTAAGGCAATGGCTGGAGGAGAACGATCAGTTGTAAATAAATTCCATCCATCCTCAGTCAGCTTGCAACACGCTATGCAACATCCCCTGCAATATAATTTAAAGCATTTGCAATATAGTCTGTTGTTGGTGCAATAAGGTTCTCAGTACCTTTATATTAAATC
>DSDZ01000325.1 GCA_011048475.1 Bacteroides sp.
AGGCGCCGGAGGTCACGAACAGGAAAGAAATGGCCGCATCACCCCACCTTTTGCAGTAGGCTTTCCCGCTGCCCGGCACAATGGCGGACATGGCCAGTGCCAGTGCCGGTTTCTTGTATCGCTGGTTCTCAAAATCATTGGTGAGCGAGAACAGTTCCGGGTATGAGGCGGAGATGATCCCGCTCTGCCGCTGGTTGCAGGCAAAGAGCGAATCGTACTGCCGCTGGGTCCAGTAGTATCCGAGACTGTACAGGGCATTCTCCTGCTCTGTCATCCGGGAGGCCACGTCGAAGTACAGGGGATGGTCGATCCGGCAGGTGAGGCAGAACCGCAGATACTCCCGGGCCATGGGACCACTGCCATACAGCCTGTCTTTTTCAGAGAGGAGCCGGAATGACCGCGGAAACTGGTCACAGTCGCTGCCCAGGCGGTAGGCCCTGACCAGTTCCAGGACCACGGTAGTATCGTCGGGCCAGAGAAAGTTGAGCCTTTCATATTCCTGGGCGGCAAAATCATACTGCCGGGTATTCACCAGGTAGCGGGCAAATTTCAGGGTATGGTCATAATCCATCAGATCCTCCTGTGCAAGGGCCGATCCTGTGGCCAGTGTGCCCAGGAATATACCGATCAGTGTGAATCTAGTCAACCGGATCTTCATAGCGCATCTTCTCTGTGTCAAAACGATAGTGAGCGGGATTGACCAGCCCGTGGCACCGCGACAGGCGGTCGAATGTCTTCAGCCATCCTGCCACGAAACCGTGTTTGTGGAATGCTTCCACGGCATACTCCGAACAGGAGGGAGTGAACACGCAGGACGGATTGTCCTGTGAAGAGATGAATACCTTATACACGAGAAAGGCGGCCGAGGCGATGACCGAGACATCATTTCCAGCTGCCCGGAGCGGGGCGGCGAAGTCCCGGCTGACGCTATCCCGGTCGACCATCACTTCCGCAAGCCCTTTATCCACAATGGACTGGGAGTGCAGTGAACCCGCCGTGAGCAGCAGTCCCGCAAAAAGCAGCGCGATTTTACCGGTCAGGGCCATGCCTTCAGTCAGGTGCGGATCCGCTGTGGCGGAACAGGTGTTCATTCTCCATGTCATTGACCACCACATTCTTAAATTCGGTTACCTGGTAGTTGTCATTGCCGGCCTCATCGGGAATGATCTGTACGATCTGCCGGGGGAATTCAAATGCCCCGATATTCAGGTAATTCCTGTAAAATTGCCGGCTGAGGATCCTGTTTTCCTCTCCCACCATGATGACGCTTTCCAGGCGGTTGTCCTTTTTTGCCACGATCACATGGTCGATGGTGGATTCTGCCTGCTCGGGGATCTTCCAGTAGGTCAGGACCATTCCGTTCCTCTTCTCGACCCTGGAAGCTTTGAACATCGCTTTTTTCAGACCGAAATCGCTCATCCCCGCGTTCAAACTCAGGTGGAACACTGTGAATTCATTTACCGAGGGAATGGAAACCCTGTCATACAGTGTGTCGGCCCGGTATTTGAAAATGGAGGTGTCCTCGATGACCCAGACCTCCGGCTGGGGGAAGGAGATCCTGTAGATCAGTTCCCGGATGTTCTTGTCATAATAGACGGTTCCCCTTGTCAGGTTCATGGTGCTGTCGCTCCGCCTGATCTTCACCGTAAAATCGGCATTCATCCTGTAATACTCCTGTCCCTTCAAGGGTTGCAGAAACAGCATGCATGCAAAGCAGATCATGATCGCCGTTCCGGCCGGCAGGCTCCGCCTCAGTTCCTCTTTCTCTTTCTTCATGGGATCGCTTTATGGTTTAATGATAGCAAAAAAATGCCCCCGATCATGACCAGGGGCATTTTTTTTTAAGGATCGGGTCAGCGCGCTGCTAATACCAAGCTGCTCCCCAGGACCACAATCCGATGTTCAGGATGATCACGACACCTACCCAGACCAGCATTCCCCAGAGGGCTTTCTTGGTCTCGGATTTGTCCCCGTCCGTCAGGATGTAAACAAGCAGGATTCCGAGGAGTCCGAGGATACATCCCCACAGGAAGGAAGGAATCCCCAGCGGGGGCTCGTTCTCCTGGTCCATTCCCAGCGGTGAGGTGGAATTGTCCACATTCAGGATCAGGTCACTGCCACTGGCTTCCAGATCCGCATAGGTTACCGATTCATTCTCGCTGAGGAACTGGTCCAGTTCATTCAATTCCGCCATGGCCTCATTCAGGGCCGCTTCATCCAGCATCAAAGCAGATTCGTCGACACTCGGCATGACCGCAACGGAGGGCCTGGCTGAAAGGCTCAGGGTCTGTGTGAACAGCATCAGTACGGACATGAATACAGCCGTGCTCTTCAGAAGGATACTTTTTTTCATATGCACATGATTTGGTTAAATATTAAGACATGATTTGGTTAATATGCTATTTACAGTTTCAGCGAAATCCCCAGGGTGAGGTAGGAGATCCCGTATCCCAGTTCGGCAAAGGCGGCGAATTTTTCCGAAAAATAGTAACGGGCTCCCAGGTACCCCGCAAAGGCGATCCCGCCCGAATCCGGATCGGTATCCGCCCCCCAGGGGCCCCAGCTTTTGGAAATGGTTATCCTGTACCCCAGCAAAACACCCGCGTAGGTATCCAGTTTATCCACAAAGGGATAGTGAAAATTTCCCCGTGCCCCTAAGATGATATCTGTATACTTCCAGCCGTAATCACTGAGGTAATAGGTATATTTGTACGCCCTGTACCCGGCATACGCCCCCACTCCGATCACACCCTTGTCGATGATCTCATCCACGATCGCTTTCTCATAGGAGAGGGAGATGGGCGGAACCGTGGTATTGTAATACGAGCTGAAGGCATAATGAGAACCCAGACCGATCCCGATGTTCACGACCTGGTCCCCCAGGTTGAACGTGCTTTCCTGGGCTTTCAGGACAGGCAGCAGGAAAACGGTCAGAAAAATGATGGCAGCGATTTTTTTCATATGATTTGGTTTTTAGGTGAACGATTGATATCCCCTGTCCATTCAATTCAGCCCATAAATTTATTCTTTATACGCAATGCACAGGTAATGTTACCTCACAATTTTGGTAAAAATGAGAAAAAAAATGATAAAAACCGAATCATTCAGGATGCACGGAGGCTTCCTTCATCCAGGGTGAGGATGTGATCGGCCAGGCAGGCATGCCTGGAATGGTGGGTGATCATCAGGATGGTCTGGCCCTTTTCCTTCAGGGCCAGCAGCAGCCTGGTCACATAATATTCCGACCCGGGATCCAGGGAGGAGGTGGCCTCATCGAGGATCAGCAGGGAGGGTTTCCGGTAGAGGGCTCGGACCAGTGCCAGTCGCTGCCGTTCCCCGCCGGAAAGGTTGTCCCCGTTTCCCCTGAGCACGGAATCCAGCCCCTTCGGAAGGGATTCCATCAGCGGAAGGAGTCCCACCGCATCCAGCAGGTGAATGATCTTCTTCATCTCCGGGTCCCGGACCCCCGGTGCGACGTTCTCCAGAATGGAGCCGGTGAGGAAGGTTACCTGCTGGGGGACGGTCCCGATCAGTGCGCGAATACTTTTCGTGGAAAAATACCGGGTGTCATATCCGTTGATGGTGATGCTCCCCGCATCCAGGGGATAGAGATGCTGGATCAGGGCGGCAATGGTGGATTTGCCCGATCCGCTCGGGCCGGAGATCAGGGTGACCTTCCCGGAGGGGATCCTCAGGTTCAGATCCCTGAACAGGTGACCCCTGGTCCCGTAAGCAAATGAAACATTTCTGAAGACCACGTCGCCGAATTCTTCCGCCGGGAAATCCCGCTTCCCGCCCGGATCTTCCGGTTCAAGCTGAAATATCTCGAAGAGCCGGTCTGCCGCGATCAGCGCATTCTGATAGGCTTTGTTTGCCCCGATGAGCCCGCTCACCGGCCCCGTAAAATAACCGGTCAGGGCATAGAAGGTGAGCAACCTGCCCGGAGTGATCTCCTGGCCGATCACAAAATAAGAGCCTGTCCACAGCAGGACAATGGTAAAAAGACGGCTCACCAGCTCGGTTCCGCCAAGCGCGGTAATGGAACTGATCCCTGACTTGAATACGCTGTCCAGCAGCCGGTTCATTCTGTTTTCAGTTTTGAGGGAACTGTTCTCCTGCAGGTTGAACTGCCTGATGTGTGCGCTGGCCTGGATCGATTCCACAAGCTGGCTCTCCAGGGAAGCCGATTGTTCCATGATCCGGCGCTCCACACGCCTGTTCCTGCGGTTGAAAAACCAGTAGATGACCGCATAGAGGGGGATCACGGCGAGCATGAGCAGGGCCAGTTTCCAGTGCAGGAAGAACATCAGACCGAAGGAGAAGAGCAGGATCAGGAAATTCACCAGGATCCCGATGGCCGCATCATTGATGAATCCCCGGATCTTGATGGCATCATTGATCCGGGAAACGACCTCCCCGGTCCTGATCCCGTCAAAGAATCGTTGCGGCAGCCTGAACAGGTGGCGGTAGTAGGAGAGGACCAGCTGGTTGTCGATCACCTGTCCGGTTTTCAGAACATTCAGGTTCCTGACGGCATACATGAAGATCATCAGGAGGGTGATCAGCACCATGGTGATGCTCATCAAATTCAGCAGGCCGGAATTCCGGCTCACGAACACGTGGTCGGTCAGGTTCCCCACATAGAGCGAGGTGGAGAGGCCCAGGATGGTGTATATGACCGCGGCAAAGATGGCCTGCAACACCGGTCTCCAGACCGGTTCCAGGAGGGTGATGATGCGGGATGCCCGCCCACCGGTTGTTTTTAGTTTGCTGCTGCTGATCCCCCGTACCATGGCCACCAACGCACCGCTCCACCTTTTTTCAAATGCATCCCGGCTCCACCTGCGCAACCGTCCTTCCGCCGGATCCATTACGCTCAGGTACCTGCCGTTCACCCTGTAAACACAGACATAGTGGGGCATTCCGCTTTCCAATTCCACATGGGCGATGAAGGGAACGGGGAGTGTTTCCAGGTGCTCCATGGACCCTTCCAGCCCTTTTGCTTCGAATTCCAGCTGTTCCAGGGCCCTGATCACCCCGTACATGGAGGTCCCCACCCTGTCGGTCCCCGCCATCTGCCTGATCCTGGCCAGCGGAATGCGGGTCCCGTAAAAGGCCATGACAGAAGCGATGCAGGCCGGACCGCAATCGGATGAGTCATGCTGCCTGATGCAGACTTTTCTTGCGATATTCATGCGTCAGGGATTGTACCGGCCGGGTTTACCCGGCGGTTCAGGCGTTCTGTGATCAGCGAGAAAAGTGACCGCCGGAAAAGCACCATGCTTGCCGAAAAGGTCATTCCTTTTGCAAGCGGAATTTTTTCCCCGTCTGTTTCGATGAAACCGGACGGCTCCAGGGTGCACCTGACACGGTAAAAAGGTCTTCCGCTGATCATCACCACCTCCTTCTCGATATGATCCACCACCGTCTCCAACTGGGCTTTCAACTGAAACCCGGTTCCTTCAAATCTTAACCGTACCGGGGTACCAAGCGTGATCCCCTGGATCCTGGCCGGATCCAGAAAACACTCGGCCGCCAGGCCGCCAGCCGGAGAGACGGTCCCCAGCTCCATTCCTGACCGGATCACCGATCCCGACGTCAGTCCCGGACAACCGTGCAGGGTGCCAGTCACAGGTGCCACGATATAATAATCATGAAGGGTGGACCGGGTCAGGGCGATCTCTTTACGGCAGGCCCTGTTCTCCTGCCCGAGCCTGTAAAGTTCCTCTTCGAGCTGGTTCCGGTAATTCTCCCGGAGATCTTTGATGTCTGCAAGGAGCAGTTGGTACCGGGATTCTGCCTGCTCGTATTCGTGCAGCGGGATCACCTCTGACCGGTACAATTGGGCCGCGGTCATGTACTCTCCCTGCAGGAAGTCTTTCCTGATCTGAAGCCTGTTCAGGTCTGCCAGGTGATTCCGGCAGGATTGGATATAACGGCCCGTTTCCACAGCTTCTTTCCCCTCCAGGATGCGTCTGATGTCCCGGACCTGGGCGAGGTTCGCTCTGATCTGGGCGGCATTTTCCCCGATCCTGGTCTCGGGATGGTCCCTGCGGAACCATCCCACCGTATCCCCGGAATGCACTTCAGTATTATTCGCCAGGACGGTACTGTCCAGCACCCCCGTCATGGGAGCCAGGATCATGACCGGTTCCAGCAGGGGCCTGACCATGCCGGCAGCGGTGGTGACCACATCCACCCTGACCAGGGGGAGCGCTGCCAGCAGGGCCAGGACCGAGCCCATGACCACATAGCCCGGGATGAAGGAACGGACACGCCGCCTTTGGATCAGGTCAATGGTGCTGTCTTCCAGCTCAGCCATCATGTGAGGATCCCTGCGATGAACTCCTTGATCTGGTCCCAGAAAGAGAAGATCAGCGTAAAAACAATAAGCGTCACCACCAGGATCATGATATCACGCCGGCCGGGTTTTTTAAGTTTCATTGTAAATAAATTAATATTCAGTTGTTTGCAGCGTCATTCAACTCGGCATTAACCTGCCAGTCTATGATGGCAAGGTTAACTGTCGAAAAGTTATGCCCGCACAGTGATATGAATCTGAGCACACGTCCCACATCGTAGGCGAAACCGCCCCCGTTCACCTGTCTCAGTCTTTCAGCATCCATGGTGCTGAATGGTCCCGAATTTGTCATTGGTGTAAGATTTTTCATGATTTCGGATGTTTTGTTGATGTTGTTATTTCTCTTCCGGTTTTCCGGTGAGCCCGTTCTTGAAATTGTCCCAGTCGGAGATGATCTCGGCAACTGCTGCAATCCCGATCCCCACCAGTAAGGCCGGCAAGAAGCCCCCGTTCAGCTTTTGCTGTTCCGTGACGGGAATTTCGCGGAAATCAGCCGTTGAAAGTTCAGTTTTCATTTGTCATTTTCGTTTTTGTCGTACCTACTCTGTTCAGAGGCTTTTCGGTATCCGCCTTTGCAAAGAGCCCTGTGCTTTCCCTGTTAATGTGGTTGAGCAGTGGATATCAGTCACCGGCACGGAATAATTCCTATCTTTAACCCCTGAACGGAAAGAAGAACCTGTATGAACATTGAGAGAGAACATTTCGGCACGCTGCCCGGCGGGGAGGAGGTTTCCCGATATACCCTGGGAAACAGAAACGGAATGCAGGTGCGGGTGATGGACTACGGGGCCACGATCACCCACCTGTTTGTGCCCGGCCGGGAGAACGATCCCGGTGATGTGGTGCTCGGATTCGACCGGCTGGAGGATTACCTGGGCGACCAGCCCTACTTCGGTGCCGTCTGCGGAAGGTTCTGCAACCGCATCGGGGGCAGTTCCTTTGTCATCGACGGCACCCGGTATATCCTGTCTGCCAATGAAGGTGCCAATCATCTTCACGGCGGATTCAGGGGCTTTGACAAGCAACTCTGGCAGGTGGATACGGATATCTCGGCAGATGAAGCAAGCCTGGTGATGACATATGAAAGCCGGGACGGGGAGGAAGGGTACCCGGGCAACCTCACCGCCGGGGTGACCTACTCCCTGAATGACAACAATGAACTGGGGATCAGCTTCAGGGCACAGACCGACCGGTCTACCCATGTGAACCTGACCAACCACAGTTATTTCAACCTGAACGGTTGCAGGGGAACGATCCTGCAGCACGAGCTGACCCTGTATGCGGACAGATACACGG
>DSDZ01000324.1 GCA_011048475.1 Bacteroides sp.
ATGCAAAATCGTCCGAGAGATTAAAAGAAAGCTGCATACAGTCTTCTTTTCGGGTCCGTGTTGCTGTTCTCGCTGGGCCTTCCTGCATGCGAGGAAAAAAAGGCAGCGGAGAACGGAAATCCCACCCTGGTGTACACGGGAATGAACGACGCGGGCAGATGCATCCGGGGCAAACAGATCACCCTGTAAAAACCATGAAACCAATGAAACGCAACCATCACATCACCGCACTGGTCCTCCTGATCACCTTCAGCGGTGTATGGCTTCCGGCACAGGAAACCGCTATCAGCGTGCATGATCCCGTGATGATCCGGCAGGGGGATACATACTACCTCTACTGCACGGGATTCGGGATTTCGGCCTGGTCATCCCCCGACATGGAACAGTGGGAGCGGCTTCCCCCGGTCTTCAGCGAGCCGCCTGCATGGGCAAAGGAAGAGGTTCCCGGTTTTCGCGGTCACATCTGGGCCCCGGACATCTCCTTCCGGGACGGGGTGTATTACCTCTACTATTCGGTATCCACCTTCGGGAAAAACCTTTCCTGCATCGGTCTGGCCACCAACACGACACTGGATCCCGCCGATCCGGATTACCGGTGGACGGACCGGGGCATGGTGGTGAAATCCGTCCCCGGGAGGGACCTGTGGAATGCCATTGACCCGAACAGGGTCGAGGATGAAGCAGGCAACTCCTGGCTGACCTTCGGCTCCTTCTGGAGGGGAATGAAACTGTTCAGGCTAAGCGAGGCAATGGACGCTCCCGCCGAACCCCAGGAGTGGTATACCATAGCCGCCCGGCCGCGGGATGTGTACACGGGCGACCGGGAAGCAGGGGAGGGAGCCATCGAGGCCCCTTTCATATTCCCCAAAAACGGGTACTATTACCTGTTCGTCTCATTCGACTACTGCTGCCGGGGCATCGAAAGCACCTACAAGATCATGGTGGGCAGGTCGGAGCAGGTCACCGGTCCCTACCTGGACAGGCGCGGCAGGGACATGCTCCGGGGCGCAGGAACCTTGGTTCTGGAGGGCGACAGCGACTGGCCGGGTGTGGGGCACAATGCGGTCTGCACCTTCGACGGACAGGACTTCCTCATCTACCATGCCTATGATGCTTCGGACAACGGAAGATCGAAGCTGAAGATCGACCGGATCCGGTGGGACGAGGAGGGATGGCCGGTGGTGGAAGGTGTTCCGGGGGAAGTGCTACGGGAGGAATAGGGACCAATGAAAAAAATCGATCAACTCAGATAAATATGAAGAAAATGAAAAACGCCAGACCCGCACTGGCAGTCATGCTCGCTGCATGGATGGCATCCCCGCTGGCCGGACAGGATGCAAGGATAAAAATTGATGTGGACCGCACCATCGGGGAGGTCAGTGACCTGATCTACGGGAACTTCGTGGAGCACCTGGGCCGCTGCGTGTACGGGGGGATCTATGATCCCGGTTCACCTATGGCGGATGAGAACGGGTTCAGGAAGGATGTAATGGAAGCGGTCAAGGATCTGAATGTGACCCTTGCCAGGTACCCCGGGGGGAACTTCGTCTCCAACTACCACTGGCTGGACGGGGTCGGCCCCTGGGATGAAAGGGTTCCCAGGCTTGAGCTTGCATGGAGTACGATGGAATCCAACCAGTTCGGGACCAATGAGTTTATGAAGTTCGTGCGGGAAGTGGGCACGGAACCTTACTTTGCGGTGAACATGGGGACCGGCACCATCGAGGAGGCCCAGCGGTGGGTGGAATACTGCAATGTCGCGGAGGGACCGTACTACGCGGAACTGAGGAAAAAACACGGGTTTGAGGAGCCCCACAACATCCAATACTGGAGCCTGGGCAACGAGATGGACGGATTCTGGCAGATCGGTCACCTCAATGCGGAAGATTATTGCAAAAAGGCCAGGGAGGCAGCCAAGATGATGCGCCTCACCTCGCCCGGTATCAAGCTCATCGCGGCCGGATCATCCAATTACAGGCCCAATGCGGACCCCAATGCCTGGAACGCAGCGGTACTTGCCGAGCTGAGGGACGTGGTGGACTACATTGCGCTCCACATTTACGTGGGTAACCCGGACAACAACTACTACAATTACATGTCCACCCCCCTGGTGTGCGAGGACCGCACCCAAATTGTCAAAGGCATGATCCTGAAGGAAATGGAGCAGGCTGAAAGGGGAGAAAGGGACCCGATCTATATTGCATGGGACGAGTACAATGTCTGGTACCGCGCCCGGACGAGTGCGGACATGATGGGGAACAGGGCGCTCGAGGAGCATTACAACCTGGAGGATGCGCTGGTGATCGCCGGGTTCCTGAATGTGTTCGTAAGGAATGCGGACGTGGTGAAGATCGCTAACATGGCGCAGTTGGTCAACGTGATCGCCCCCATCTTCACCAGCGAGGATGAACTGTTCCGGCAGACCATCTACTTCCCGCTCCAGCTTTTTTCGGAACACATGCACGGGACCTCCCTGGACCTTCATGTGGAATGCGAAACCTATGATACCGAACAGTTTTTCATCGGGCTGGCGGAAAGCACCACCCGGCAGGAGGATGTACCCTACCTGGATGCCTCGGCCACTTACCGGGACGGGGAAGTGGTCCTCTGTGTGGTGAACAGGCAAATGGAGGAGCCCGTCACCACCGAGATCATCAGCCAGGAAGGATCATTTAAAGGAGAGTTCCGGGTATACGAGGTGAACGGTCCGGATATCAAGACGATGAACGATTTCGGCAGCGAGCCGGTGAAAACGGTGCAGAAAGAAAATATCCGGGTCCGGGGCGACCGGTTTACCTACACCTTTCCGCCCCACTCGTTCACGCTGCTGAAAGGAACCATCGAATGAGAATGCCACCCTGAGGTACTTTTGAAGCAACATGGCATCTTTTGCTGCGGCAAAACTAAATGAGCACCTGATTGGTGTTTCAGGAATTTCGTTTTTGATCGGTCAGGTATACCCCATCGTCGCTGAAAATCCTTGTAAGACAAGTATTTGTAGGCTTCCTCCGGGGTATACCTGACTTCTGATCTCTGGGGGATGCTTTTGAAGCAACCTGGCATCTTTTTGCGTCTGCAAAATTAGATCGTTACGGGAAAGTATCCCCCAGCTAAGGTTAAAATGGGGCACATGAGCTATTCTCCGGGCATTGCCGGGAGCATATAAAAGAACCATCCCGCCGGGATGGTTCTTTCAGAGCCTCTCAGGGGACTCGAACCCCCGACCTGCTCATTACGAGTGAGCTGCTCTACCGACTGAGCTAAAGAGGCGAATCATCTTTTTCAGCGGGTCTTGTATAGAACCGCTGCGTGGGGTATGCGAACTCGATGTCTTTGTGTCTGGCAAAAACCTCCAGGACATCTTCCCAGATCTCGTGTTCCGTGGAACGCCGCTTTCTTGCATCACATATATACCTCATCGTGAGCAGTATGCCGCTGTCCAGCACAGAGGTATAAACGATGGGCGTAAGGTACTGATAAAAGATCATATATTTTTTGCTCGCTTCGATAATTTTCCGTTCCGCATCCGCCGACAGCGATTCGGCATGGTCATTGGCGATTTGTTGCAAAATCTCTTTTGCGCTTTTCCAGTTGCTTTCGAAGGTCACCAGCACCGGGATCTCGTTCCAGATGAACTGGAATCCCGCGCTGTAATTGGACTGTGCCTGTGTAAAGATCACCGCATTGGGGATGTGGATGATCCTTCCGGTGCTCTGGTCCGCCTGCACCCAGTTGCCGATCTCAAGGAGGGTGAACTGGAACAGCCGCAGATCGATCACATCACCGGCATGCTCGCCGATCTGGATGCGGTCGCCCACCACAAAGGGTTTCCTGGCCAGGATGAACATCCAGCCGGCAATGTTGGTCAGGGGATCTTTCAGGGCGATGGCGAGACCCGCGGTAAAGATCCCCAGGAATGCGCCGAACTGTCCGATGGCCCTTATCCATACGCTTCCGATCAGGATGATTGTCAGGAACCCGATGGTAAATGAAACGGAACGTTTCCATGTATACCTGGATTTGGGATCTTCCGTATATCTCCATACAATCTTCAGGACGGCGAAGCGGATCGCGCCGAGTACCACCAGGATGATGACCGAATAAAGGATCTTGGTCTGGTTTTCGGGACTGATCCCGAGCGATTGTTCAAGGATTTCGGTGATCCGGTTCATCAGTTTTGCAGGAGGTGCTTCATGAGATGTCTAACCTAAAAATAATGAATTTAATTTAAATGCGCGCAAGGGCCATGGTGGATGCGTGCAGCGAGACGGTAATGAACAGGTACAGGTTACGGGCAGCCTTCGGGGAGAGCCTGAAGAGCCTGTACTGGATGGACCCGGCGTGACAGCTGGCCACGCAGTCCCCGCAAAGGGTGCAGGTCATTCCCGGCTTCCCCGCCGCAATGTCCTCCCGGTTCAGCGCATCGTACTTGCAGGAACGGCTGCAGGCCATGCAATCGGTGCAGGTGGCGCGGTCGATCCGCATCCTGAACGGATTCACGAACCGAGCCACATTCACGATGGTGCCGATGGGACAGTAGGCCGTGCAGTGCACCATCCGGCCTTCCCGCCGGGAGACGATCAGGATCAGTAAGAGGCCCACTACCCCGAAGCCGCCCGCGATCAGGGTGGATGTCAGCACGGGCACTTCCATCCATCTGAGGGCAAGGGCGGCGGCAACCACCAGGAGAAACACGGTGCTTTTGAGTGCCCATTTGTTCCTGAAAGGTTCCTTTGTGGTCCTGCCCGCCGATGCCATGGAATCCACGGCTCCGAAATAGCAGAGATGGCTGCACCAGGCGGGCCCCGAAAGGAGCACCGTGCTCAGGAAGAGGATGGTCATCACCGAGATATGTCCCCTGTAAACCGGTCCGGCCAGGATCATCATGGGGACCGGCAGGTGCAGTTCGCCGGTCATCAGGAACCTTTCAGCCCCGAGAAGTCCCACCGTTAGCTGTGAGAAGAACAATACGGAGAAGGCAAACCAGGTGTATTTCCGCCATGCCTGCACCTTTGCAGGATCCTGCATCTGCCAGGCGACCAGTCCCCCGTAGCAGGCAATCATGAATATCTCGAGCCAGCCACCCCCTTTTATAAAACGCTCCAGAAGGAGCATGGGCTTCTCCACCTTCAGCTGTACCATCGCCAGGATGAATGAGGTAAACAGAAATACAGCCAGGGGCAGTCCGAACCGGCGGTGCATCCTTTTTTCCATCACGCGTAATGAAGTCCTTGTTTCCAGGGCAACAAATATAGCCCTAAGCTCGTAAAAAAGTTAACAAAAATTTAATGTGCTTCAGTCAGGGCACTCTTTTTTATTACTTTTGGGATTCAGATTTAATATCGCATCATGAATACAGGCACAGAACGGTCCGGTCCGGTTTTGAAAATGGCTTTCGGCCTGGTCATCCTGTCTCTGATTGTCGCTTCCTGCACAAAAACGGAAGGCGAGGGAGGCACGGCATCCATTTCCGGGACCATCACGGAACACTTTTACAATGACGATTATTCACAACTGCTTTATACGGCCCCAGCCGTGGATGAAGATGTTTTCATCCATTACGGCGACGACCCGGCGCCGGGGGATATGATCCGCACGGGTGCCGGTGGCAGCTTCCGGTTCGATTTCCTCTTCCCGGGAGATTATACCGTCTTTTACCTGACCCAGGACTCCACCACCGATATCCTGAAAGAAGAGGTGGCCAGGCTGACGGAGGTTGAACTGGGCAGGGGAGAGGAGTCCGATCTGGGCGAGCTTGTGAAGCTCACCACGCTAGATTTTGATGACGGGGGGGCTGTGATCAGGGGTGTGGTGAAACTGATCGACTATGTGGATGATTCCAGGTGGCCGAACCTGGTGGTGGATTTCATTTCCTATGCCTATGAGCACGAAGTATATCTGACCTACGGGAACCATACCTTTTATGATGAACGGATCAGGACCCAGCACGACGGATCTTTTGAGTTCAGGAACCTGATCCCGGGGGATTATCTTGTGGTCCTTTACTCGGAGGACGTGACCCGGGTGACGGACAAGGTGGCCCTGAAGTTCGAAGCCACCGTTACCGGGATGGACCAGGTGGTTGACCTGGGTGAGATCACAATCGAAGAACGCTAAACTTTTTTTTATGAAGATAAAAATGATTGTTCCCGCAGGGATCATTCTGCTTTTCATGACCGGGATGATCCACGGACAGAGCTCGAAAAAGATCAGGGAGAAGGGGATCATTCAGCAGACCGTTCATGAATATTTCCTGGAAGAGGGAATCGATGAACCGGTGGTCGAACTGATCGAAAAATACAATGAAGAGGGTGAGATCATTGAGATCCAGGAGTTCAATAAGCTTGGAGAGGTCCAGCTGTGGGAGAAATATGTGTACGACGAGGAGGGAAACCTGGTGGAGGAAATCTTCTTGGACGAAAAGGGAAAGGTGACCCGGACAGAAAAAAGCATTTATAAGGACGGACTGCGCTTCGAAAAGCAATTTTTCGACGAGCGGGGCAGGCTATTCAAGAAGAAGGAATATCTGTATGAGTATCGGTAACCGGATCGAGGAGGCCGTGCAGGAATTCAGGAGCATCGGCCTGGTTGAACTGAAAGAGGCTGAGCTGCTGCGGAGAAAGGATGCCAAGTTTCTTTTCAGCATCAGCCATATACCGGTAATCCTCCAATCGCTGAAAGACTATTACAGGGTCCTGGAAGTGGACGGAAGGCGGGCGCAGAATTACCAGACAGTCTATTATGACACACTTGACCTGGATATGTACCATATGCACCACCGGGGGATGGTCAACCGCCACAAGATCAGGTTCCGTAAATACGGCTCCAACGATGCACTCTTCTTCGAGGTAAAGCGGAAAAATGCCAAGGGAATGACCATCAAGAACCGGATACGCTCTGAAAGTGAGGCAGCGGTGATCCTGAGCAGGGAAGAGGAATTCCTGAATTATTACACGCCCTACGAAAACAGGGAGATGCTTCCCGTGCTGGAGAACAGCTTCAAGCGGATCACGCTGGTGAGCCCCGACCAGGCGGAGCGGATCACCCTTGATTATTACCTCTGGTTTGCCACCTCCCTCGCCGAGGGGAGCATCGAACTGCCGGGGATCTCCATCGCCGAGATCAAATACAAGGACTTCATATCGGGATCACCCTTCTACACGGAGTTGAGGCGGCAGCATATCGTACCCAGCCGTTTCAGCAAATACTGCATCGGAATGGCCGTGCTGAATCCCGGGCTCAAGCAGAACCTTTTCAAGGAAAAGATCCGCAGGGTACGTCAACTGAACAGTCACTATCTGAATACGTTAAACCAATCGAAATATGCCTGAGCTGCTGAACATCGAACTGATGAACTGGGAAGATTTCCTGGACCTGATCCTGAGGACCGTGTTTAACCTGGCTGTCGTCATCTGCCTGGTCCGGTACATGTATTACAAAACCACTCCCAGGAAAGATTACCTTTTTACCTATATCCTCATCAGCCTGGTGGTTTTCTTCATGTGTTTCCTGCTGGAGAACATCAAGCTGGAGCTTGGATTTGCCCTTGGGCTGTTTGCCATTTTCGGCATCATCCGTTACAGGACCACCCAGATCCCCATCCGGGAAATGACCTACCTCTTCCTGGTGATCGGCCTGTCGGTGATCAATGCAC